>CAMZDU010000197.1 GCA_947305445.1 uncultured Selenomonadales bacterium | reverse complement strand
ATGGGCGACACGCCGACCGAAATCGGCAACTACGTCACCATAGGTCACAACGCCATAATCCATTGCAGGACAATCGGCGACGACTGCCTTATCGGCATGGGCTCAATCATTCTCGGATATTCTGAAATCGGCAACAACTGCATAATCGGCGCGGGCACCGTCATCACGCAGTACAAAAAAATTCCGAACAACTCACTTGTTTTCGGCAACCCTGCAAAAATTATGCGCGCTCTGCGTGAAGACGAAATTGTTGCGCTGAGAGCTTCGGCAATGCATTATTACGAATGCGCTAAAGAATACGTAGTGCACATGGGTATGACTGCGTGGACTGATTGAAATTTTTTTGCGAACTGCCGCTGCTTCGTCGATGAAGTATCGCATCGGGTAAAATTATTAATTGCGGCTGAAAGTTTTTTCGTTGACACCTTGACACATGAATTATAAAATTGCATGTGATGAGGTGATTTTTTTATGAAAGTCGGAATTGATATTGGCTCCACGACGATAAAACTGGTTGTAATGGACGAGGAACGGCTTATCTTCAAAAATTATGCGCGACATTTCTCGGAAATTGGTGCCGCGCTCACGAATTCATTGACGTCGCTGAAAAACATCATCGGCGAGAAAACTTTTAAAATCGCGTTGGCAGGCTCGGCGGGCATGGGCATTGCTAAAAAAATTTCGTTGCCGTTCGTGCAAGAAGTTATTGCTTGTCAAACGGCGGTCGAAAAATTTATTCCGCAAACTGATACCGTTGTCGAACTCGGCGGCGAGGACGCGAAAATTATTTATCTCGGCAACGCACCGGAAGTGCGCATGAACGGCGTCTGCGCGGGCGGCACCGGCTCGTTTATCGACCACATGGCAAGTTTGCTGTCAACGGACGCGCTCGGCCTAAACACCCTGGCGGAGAAGGGCAAACAGATTTACACGATTGCTTCACGTTGCGGAGTCTTCGCCAAAACGGATATTCAAGCACTTATGAATGACGGCGCACGCAAGGCCGATATCGCACTGTCGATTTTTCAAGCGGTCGTCAATCAGACAATCGGCAACCTTGCGCAAGGCCGTCCGATTGTCGGTAACGTCGCATTTTTGGGCGGACCGTTGCATTTTCTGCCAGAACTTAAAAAACGTTTCGTCGAGACGCTCGGACTTTCGCAAGAGGAAGTCGTCGACACTCCCGACGGAAATTTTTTTGTTGCAACGGGTGCGGCTCTAAGTGATGAGGCGCAAGAATTTTCCGTTACACAACTCGAACAGTCGATTGCAAAGTCGGAGGCGGCGGCGCGTACCGAGACGCATAAAGCCGACTTCGTGCTCTTCCGTGACGCGGCGGACTTGGAAAAATTTCGCGCACGACACGCCAAAGCCAAAGTCAAACGCGGCGACTTGAGCACCTACAGCGGAAAAATTTTCGTCGGAATTGACGCCGGCTCCACCACGACGAAAATCTGCGCAATCGGCTCCGATAAGCAGATTCTCTACACGAATTACGGCTCCAACGAGGGCGCGCCGCTTAAAGTCGTCGTCAATCAGATTCGCGACCTCTACGGCAAACTTCCGCCGACTGCGACGATTGCGGGAGTATACACCACGGGCTACGGCGAGGCGATTGTCAAGGCCGCGCTCTACGCCGACGGCTCCGAAGTCGAGACCTTCGCGCATTTGACTGCCGCGCAGGAATTTTGTCCCGACGTGTCGTTCGTGCTCGACATCGGCGGCCAGGACATGAAATGTTTTTTCGTCAAGGATGGCACAATCGGCAACATCACGCTGAACGAGGCGTGCTCGGCAGGTTGCGGAAGTTTCATTCAAAATTTTGCGCAAGGACTCAACATGACGGTTGGCGACTTCGCGGGCAAAGCTTTGAATTCCGAAGCTCCCGTCGACCTGGGCACGCGCTGTACAGTCTTTATGAACTCGAAAGTTAAACAGGCGCAAAAGGACGGCGCGACCGTCAACGATATTTCCGCGGGCATTGCGCTTTCTGTCATAAAGAACGCGCTGTTCAAAGTCATGCAACTCAAGAACGTCGACGACCTCGGCGCAAATATCGTCGTGCAGGGCGGAACTTTTTACAACGACGCCGTCTTGCGCTCGATTGAAGAAATTTTGCACCGCGAAGTTATTCGCCCCGACATTGCCGGACTTATGGGCGCGTATGGCGCGGCGATTCTTGCAATGAGGAATGAGGAATTAGGAATTAGGAATGCAAGTTCGTTGCTGTCACCCGAACAGTTAGAAAATTTTTCCGTCGTCACGAAGAGCTATCGTTGCGGGCGGTGCGGCAACAACTGTCTCATCACCATGCAAAAATTTCCCGACGGCGAAAAATATTTTACGGGCAATCGTTGCGAACGCGGCATCGGCGGCAAGCCGAAAACTCAATCCGAAATTCCCAACGCTTACGCTTACAAATATCACCGCCTGTTCGACTACGCGCCGCTGGAAAATCCTAAGCGCGGGTCAATCGGTATCCCAAGAGTGCTCAACATTTACGAGGACTATCCGTTCTGGCACACGTTGCTCACGGAGCTGGGTTATCGCGTGGAGCTGTCGGCCAAGTCGTCCGCGCAAATTTTTTACAAAGGCCTGGCGACGATTCCGAGCGATTCGCTGTGCTATCCGGCAAAGCTTGCGCACGGTCATGTTATGGATTTGGTTGAGCGCGGACTGAAAAAAATTTTTTATCCGTGCGAGCCGTACAACTTCGACACGCGGTCGGATAATTTTTACAACTGCCCGATTGTCGCAAGCTACGCCGAAAACATTCGCAACAACATGGACGTCCTTCGCGAGCGCGGCGTCAAGTTTATTCAGCCGTTCCTTCCCGTGCACGACATGCCCAAATTAAAAAAGCGTCTCGCCGAAGAATTTGCTTTCGACGGCGTGACGGCCAAAGAAATTTCTGCGGCGGTCGACAAGGCGGCGGCGGAGATGGAAAATTATCGGCGCGACGTGCAAAATTTCGGCGACGAATTGCTGAAACGTATCGAACGCACGGGCGAACATGCAATCTTACTCGTAGGGCGGCCGTATCACGTCGACCCGGAAATCAATCACGGCATCGCGGAAATGATTCAATCTTACGACCTGCCTATTTTGTCGGAGGACGCGGTTTATCATGTGCCCGTCACCGCGCCGAAAATTTCTGTCGTCAATCAGTGGAGTTATCACGCCAGACTTTATCACGCCGCGCAGTTCGCCGTCGAACACCCCAACGTCACGTTGATTCAACTCAGCTCGTTTGGTTGCGGATTGGACGCGTTGACGATTGAACAGGTAAAAGAAATTCTCGAATCGCACGGGCGAATTTACACGATGATTAAGCTTGACGAAGTATCCAATCTCGGCGCGGCACGAATTCGACTGCGCTCACTGCTCGCCGCTCTGAAAAGACGGACGCACGTCACCTACTCGCCGAAAATTTTTCCCGCCCGTCCTCGCTTCACCGCCGAGTGCAAAGCCAAGCACACAATCCTTGCGCCGCAAATGGCACCGATTCATTTCGAGCTGATTCAAACGGTTTTGCGCAAGTACGGCTACCGCGTGCTGATTCCCGAACTGCCGGACAAGGCGGCTATAGATTTGGGACTGCGCTACGTCAAC
>CAMZDU010000196.1 GCA_947305445.1 uncultured Selenomonadales bacterium | reverse complement strand
CGTGCGGAATTGTATGCAAGTTTCATCGGCGGCGATGGCCATTTGTCCACCGAGCGCATCGATTTCGCGGACGAGATGACCTTTCGCGGGACCACCGATTGACGGGTTGCACGGCATCATTGCCAAATTCTCAAGCGACAGCGTCGTCAGCAGTGTTTTGCAACCGAGCCGCGCAGAGGCCAATGCCGCCTCAATGCCCGCGTGCCCCGCGCCTATAACAATCACGTCGTATTTGTCGGCTGTGAACAAAAAATTTTTCCCTCCTCAAAAATTTTGCCCGAATGCAATTTCAATGATACAATCAGTCAAATTGCATCCGAGCGAGGCGAACGAATGATGGCTTATACTTCACTCAACACCGATTG
Organism: uncultured Selenomonadales bacterium; assembly: GCA_947305445.1. Taxonomy (GTDB): domain Bacteria; phylum Bacillota; class Negativicutes; order Selenomonadales; family Selenomonadaceae; genus Quinella. The sequence continues at coordinate 3,249 of CAMZDU010000196.1, read as the reverse complement.
TTTTTCGTGGATGGCGGAGCGCGACGAAAATATCATAACTGCCATTGTCACTTGTTTACGCCGCGTTGACGACGGGTCAAGGAATTATTTTGGATCCGTTCAGCGGTAGCGGCTCAACCTTTACTACGGCTGTTCATTTGGGTTGAAACTGTATCGGTGTCGAAAAGGACGAGCAATTTTTCAACATTAGCAAAAGTGCCGTGCCGAAATTGGTGCCTATTTTTGGATAAAATTTTCCGCGCCTCCGTAAATCATTTGAGCTTGCCGTATTGCTGCTCGTCGACGGGTTCGAGCCATTCGTTAGAAGAATTTTCGGCGGGAATTTCAACTGCCAAATGCGAAAACCAACTGTCAGCCGCCGCACCGTGCCAATGTTTAACTTCGGGCGCAATGTTGACAACGTCGCCAGGCTTAAGAGACTGCGGAGCCTTGCCCCATTCCTGATACCAGCCGCGCCCGCCGGTGACAAGCAAAATCTGTCCGCCTTTGTGATGAATATGCCAGTTGTTGCGACACCCCGGCGAAAATGTCACGTTGGCAATCGGGCCGCCGGTCTTTGTCAGCGGATTCAAATACGCCTGTCCGATAAAATATTTGCTGAATTGTTCGGGCAACGGATTGCCGACGTCGAACACGCTCGGATTTTTGATACCTGCCATATTAAGACACTCCTTTTTTTACGATTTGTTGCGGACGAAGTGCGGATATTTTTTAAGGAAAGCGTCAAGCGTCGGCAAATTTATTTCTCGCAGGTCGCAACGTACGAACTTTGCACCGCCGAGCAGATATTGCCCGCTCTCCATGGCGTCCATCAAAAATTTTTTGTCGAGGTAGCGTTTGTCGACGGAGGAAATTTTTTTAAAGTCGGTGCCGGAGCGTGCCTTCTCCAAAAATTTATCGATGCCGCCCATGCTCGAAAAATGTCGTCCGCCGTGCGGAACCCGCGGAAAAGCTTCGCGGGCATTGCGTAAATCTTGCGGCGAAGTAATGTGCTTGAACTTCGTCATCACCGTGCCCGCCCACGGCAAATCGTTGCAAACCCAATCGAAGTAGTAGCTGTGAAATTTCTGCTGGAAAGTTATCGGACTCAATTCCAGAAAGTCGACTATGTTCATGCCGCAATGAAACGGCACGAGCTTGCCCGGCGTGTACGGCGTTGTGTCATAAAATGCGATGAGGTCGACACGCTTGTCGCGGTCGGTGAAACTGTCGCGAATGGTTCGGACAACGGTCGGGTCGGGGAACTCGTCCAAGTCGGAAATCATAACCAAATCGTCGGGCGCGGCGTCGGTCAAGCCTTTCATGATGCTGTTGCGCTGATTGTTTTCAATCGACCAATCGTCTTTGCCGGAATAGGGCACGATAGAATTGTCCATGACGTAATGAATCTTCGGCAAAAATTTTTCGTAGTCTTGAAGATGTTCGGCGAAGTTGAACGGCTTGGGAATGTTGGCGTGAGTTTTGTCCGCCTCGACGATGACAAAACAGTCTACAATGTCATAATACGTCGCAAGCCGCAATTCCAAAAGTTCCAGCTCGTTAAAGAACGTGAAGCAATCGTAAATTTTCATAAGTCGTCACCTGTCCGGAAAAAATTCGTCGTGAATGCTGTTGACGGCCTCGGTGACTTGCGAGCCTTTAACCAAGCACGAGACGCTGATTTCCGATGTGCTGATAATGTCGATGTTGACGCCCGCACGAGCGAGCGCACCGAACATTCTGGCCGCGACACCGGGACTGCCGAGCATGCCCGCGCCGACGATTGAAACTTTCGCCATGTCCTCTTCGACGAGAACAGACGCGGCGTTAATTTTTTCGCTCGCCACGCCGATAACTTTTTTCGCTTCGGGCAAATCATGGAGCGCAATTGTAAAGACTATGTCGTTAATGTTGCGGTTCAGGTTGCGAATACTCTGGACAATCATGTCGACGTCAATATTTGAGTCGGCCAGAGCTTTAAAGAGCGTGTGCGCAATGCCCGGATTGTTGGGCACGCCGAGCACGGAAATTTTAGCAACCTTCATGTCGTGAGCCACGCCGCGTATCTCAAAATCTTTTTCCTCCACGGTGTAATCCTCCCTGATAATCGTGCCCGGCTTGTCAGTAAAAGTCGAGCGAACGTGAATCGGAATGTTGAAGAACTGCCCCATTTCAACCGAGCGCGGTTGCATGACGCCCGCACCGAGCCGAGCCATCTCCAGCATCTCGAAATAGGTAATCTCGCGCATTTTGCGTGCACCTTTGACGAGGCGCGGGTCTGCGGAGTAGACGCCGTCAACGTCGGTATAAATCTCGCACTCGTCGGCCTTAAGTGCACCGGCCAGCGCAACGGCAGAAGTGTCCGAGCCGCCGCGTCCGAGCGTCACGGGGTCGCCGAATTCGTCCGCGCCCTGAAAGCCCGCCACGACGACGACGTTGCCGCGATTAAGTTCGTCGTGCACACGCTTGGGTTTTATGCCCAGGATTCGGCCTTTGGTGTGCACGGAACTTGTGCGCATGCCGACCATTTGCCCCGTCAAAGAAATTGCCGGCTGTCCGAGTTTTTTAAAAGCCATGGCCAAAAGCGCAATCGACACTTGCTCGCCCGTAGTCAAGAGCATGTCCAATTCGCGCAGATAAGTCGCCTTGTAAGGTTCTGTGTCTATGCCGCCCGCCAGCGCAAGCAAATCGTCGGTCGTCTTGCCCATTGCCGAGACCACAACGACAATTTTATCGTCAGATTTTTTTTCGGAGAGGATACGATTCGCCACCGCCAAAATTTTATCTGTCGTCGCAACCGAAGATCCGCCGAATTTTTTCACAACGAGAGCCATGCCGTTACCTCCTTAGTGCAGTCGGAAAATTTTTCACGAGCTGCGACGTTTCATGTTGATTTCAGTTTCAAGCATTGTAGCAGAGAATTTTTGGTTAGTCAAAAATTTTCAGAGGCTCTCGATAAAGAAGTTTACGCAAAAAATATTCACCTCTCAAAATATGAAGACGACTTCGCACGTCGACGAAGCCGCCCATAGATTATGAACCGCAATTATTTTTTTGCCGACTTGGTCGTAGCTTTGGCGGGCGCAGGTGCTTTGGCCAGTGCAGGAGCCGGCGCGGGTGCTTGTGTCGGCACGGGCACGACCATCTCTTGCAATATGTTGGTGAGCGCGATTTTCACGACGTCCAAAACATCTGTCATTACCGCGTTGTAAAGGTCGCCGCCGTCTGTTACGCCGCGTCCGTTCTCCGTGATAAAAAATTTTTTCGGGT
>CAMZDU010000195.1 GCA_947305445.1 uncultured Selenomonadales bacterium | reverse complement strand
GAGGACGTGAGCGGTGCGGTCGGCGCGTATTTCGACGGAGGGAAAATTTTTGTCGTGAACTTGAGCGAAAATTTTGAGGCCGTTGAAGTCGACGCGGACGGGTCGGAACCCGAACTGATTGCCGAAAAAATTTCGCTCGTTTGTCGCCGACAAGCTTGGCAAACTTCGGCAGTAGGTTTTTGTTTGCGCGAAGGTGACGCCGTAACGTATCAAACCGAACTCGCCAATTTGCCGGAAAAAGAAATTCCCGCCTTTGTCAAAAGTTGGTCGACGGCGCAGGCGGGCACGGACGCGGTGTCGGCCTTCATAAAGGTCGGCGACGAACTCTGGACGGAAACTTTGCCGCAACAGAAGTCGGACGAATTTTGCGCGGCGTGGAAAAAATTCGGCATGAATTTGCGTGCGTTGTCGGTTATGCCCGTCAACATGCTCACGAAGGACACGCCGCTGAATCGCGCCGAATTTATCGCACGAGTTGTGCGCAACGAGAAAGCTCCAAACCTTTTGTCGGCTCGTAACAGCGCGTGGAGTCGGAAAAAAATTTCTCTGGCGGCGGCGGCAATTTTACTCGCGATAATGTTCGTCGGCTCGGCGAAAATTTTTTTCGACTACCGCACGGCCTCGGCTCAACTCGACGCGGCAAAGATTTCACTCGACGAATTGCGGACGGAGCTTGAATTTAAAGAGGCCGTTGACGCTGATATTGTCGAATTGCATCGGCTGAATCGATTGAGCGCGGCGCAAGCTGTCGACTCGACGAAATTCAATCGGCTGATAAATTTGGGTAAAGTTGCCGGCGGCGGCGTGCGTCTGACCAAAATTCGCGGCGACGAAAATTTTTTGGAGCTTGAAGGCGTGGCGATTACTTCCGACGCCGTGAAAAGTTATCTTGGCCGCGTGAAAAATTTTGTTGTGCAGAGTGCTCGGCTTGAAAGTTCGACCGAAAACGATGACGGCGACATTGTCTTTGCAATTCGTGCGACGTTCTGAAATTCATAAGCGCAAAAAACTTTGACGATAACCGCGCCTTATGTTGCAGGAATTACATTTGCTACAACGAATAATTTTTTGCAAAGTGATTTGTAGTTTTTTGGAAGAGGTGAAATTTTATGGAAATGCTTATGGGTTTCCTCGTATTGCTGGCGTGTTTAATCGTCGGCGTGCGACACGGCGGTATAGGGTTGGCCGTCATCAGCGGTATCGGTCTCGTAATTTTTACATTTGTATTCGGCTACAAGCCCGGTACGCCTCCGATTGACGTTATGCTGACGATTTTGGCGGTCGTCACCTGCGCGGGCTTCTTGCAGACTTCGGGCGGCTTAACCGTCATGTTAAAGTACGCGGAAAAATTTTTGCGCAACAATCCCAAACACGTCACGATCCTTGCACCGCTGACGACGTGGTTTTTAACGGTTTTGTGCGGCACAGGACACGTCGTCTATACAATGTTCCCGATTATTTACGACATTGCGATTAAGCAGAACATTCGTCCCGAACGTCCGATGGCGGTCGCGTCCGTCGCCTCGCAGATGGGAATTTGTGCGTCACCGGTGTCGGTCGCTATCGTTTCAATCGTCGGCTTTATGGCTACGGCGGGGCATAATTATTCCGTCCTACAAATTTTAGCCGTCGCAATGCCGGCAACCGGTTTAGGCGTTTTCTTCGCGGCTCTTTGGAGCTATCGTCGCGGTAAAGACCTCGATAAGGATGAACGATTCCAAGAATTCATCAAAGACCCCGAAAATAAAGCTTACGTCTATGGCGACAGCGAATCTCTCCTGGATAAAGAACTTCCCCCCAGTTTTTATCACGCAATGTACATTTTCTTTGCGGGAATTATTGTTATCGCTTTCCTCGGCAATTTCTCCGAACTTTTGCCGCATTTCCCCAACGCCAAGGGCGATTTGAAACCTATTTCCATGACGGCAGTTATCCAAATGGTTATGTTGCTTGTAGCCGCGATTATTCTATTCGTCTGCAAAGTCAAAGCTAAAGACGTCGGCAACAGTCAAGTTTTCAAATCTGGTATCGTCGCATTGGTCTCCGTTTACGGCGTTGCGTGGATGGCTAATACTTGCTTTGGAGCGCATATGGCGTTCTTAAAAGAATTCCTCGGAAATGCTGTCGCCGAATATCCGTGGGCGTTTGCGATTATCGCTTTCTTAACCTCTAAGCTCGTTAACTCACAGGCGGCGGCTATTGCTATCGTCTTCCCGATGGCTTTGAGCGTCGGAATGGATCCTGTTATCATCATGTCGTTTATCAGCGCGTGCTACGGTTACTTCTTCCTGCCGACTTATCCGTCTGACCTCGCTTGCATCGGTTTCGACCGTTCAGGCACGACGCGAATCGGCAAATATATCTTAAATCACTCGTTCATGATTCCAGGCTTAATCGGCGTCATCAGCGGTTGCTGTGTCGGCTTCGTCATGGCGCACATCGTCTTGTAAGTCGAAAATCATTTGCAAAAAAAATTCCTCGACCGACCGTCGGGGATTTTTTTTGTGCGGCAGGTGATTGCGCTCGTCGAAAAATTTTCCGCACTGTGATAAAATGTTCGCGACTTCAACCGAACGGAGGATGCCGACTTGTTTGTCACAGGAGAATTAAAAAAAATTGAACGCAAAATTTTTAACGGTAAACGCTTAAGTCGCGCCGAAGGAGAATATTTATTTAATTGCAACGAGCTGACGTGGCTCGGTGCCATGGCCGATTACGTGCGAAAAAAAATTTGCGGCTACTCGGTTTACTACAACGTCAACTGCCACGTGAACTTGACTAATATTTGCGTGTCGCGCTGTAAGTTTTGCGCCTTCGGACGCGATGCCGACAATCGCGGTGCCTATGCAATGACGATTGACGACGCTGTTAAACTCGTCGAGGAGGCGAGAAAAGATCCGAACCTTTCGGGACTGCACATTGTCAGCGGTCTGCACCCGACGTGGACTTTCGAGAAATATTTGTCGTTCGTCGAGACGCTTCACGAAAAATTTCCGCAACTTCACATCAAAGGCTTCACGGGCGTGGAGATTCAGCACTTTGCCGACATTTCGGGCTTGAGCGTCAAGGAAGTTTTGATTCGTCTGAAGGCGGCCGGACTTGAGACGATTGCCGGCGGCGGCGCGGAAATTTTGACTGACCGCGTTCGAAACGAACTTTGCCCGAAAAAAGCTACTGCCGCCCAATGGCTAAACGTCGCACGCACGGCGCACGGCCTGGGCATAAAGACGAACGCTTCCATGCTTTACGGCCACATTGAGACGCTTGAAGAGCGCGTCGACCACCTTATCAAGTTGCGCGAATTGCAAGACGAGACCGGCGGCTTTCAAACGTTTATCCCGTTTCCGTTCCTGCCGAAGAACACCGCGCTTGAAAATAAAATTCGGCAAACGTCGATGTGGGACGACCTGCGCACGATTGCAATTTCGCGACTCATGCTCGACAACTTCACGAACATTAAAGCTTACTGGGTGATGCTGACGGTGCCGGTTGCGCAGATTGCGTTGAACTTCGGAGCCAACGACATTGATGGCACGGTTCACCGCGAAAATATTTTGCACGACGCGGGAGCAACTTCACCGCGTTCGCTGACCGAAGATGAGATTATGAAGTAAGGCAGTAGGCAATAGGCAGTAGGGGA
>CAMZDU010000194.1 GCA_947305445.1 uncultured Selenomonadales bacterium | reverse complement strand
ACAAAGTGGATACCGTTTTGATCGAAGACGGCGTAAGCTACGATATCCAATATGCCGCGCCAAACTTCTTGATCGTAATAAGGTTTAAGCTTATTAAACATGTCGTCGACGCCGAAGAGTAAAGTTTTGTACGCCATTTAATTAATCGCCTCCGCTCCGAGATATGCGCGAATAACTTCGGGGTTGTTCTGAATTTCGGCGGGTGTGCCGTCGGCAATTATCATGCCGTATTCGAGAACGTAAATCCGTTCGCAAATGCCCATGACAAGGCTCATGTCGTGTTCGATTAAAAGCACCGTCAAGCCGAATTGCTTGCGAATCCAGCGAATCATTTCCATAAGTTCCTGCGTCTCCTGCGGATTCATGCCGGCGGCCGGTTCGTCCAGCAACAAAAGTTTCGGCTTTGCGGCAAGTGCGCGGGCAATCTCCAGTCGACGCTGTGCACCGTACGGCAAATTTTTGGCGACTTCATGGGCGTGCCCGTCGAGCTTAAAAATTTTCAGCAGGTTAAGAGCTTCGTTCTCGATAGATTTTTCTTCGCCGAAGTAACGCCCCATGCGCAGGACGGTTTCAATCAGCCCGTATTTAACGTGGCAATGATAAGCGATTTTTACGTTGTCAAGGACGCTGAGTTCGCTGAAGAGTCGAATATTTTGGAAGGTACGTGCAATGCCGCGTTGCGTAATTTCGTAAGGCTTGAGACCGACGAGCGACTTGCCGTCGAAGTTAATTTCGCCGGTGGTCGGTTTGTAAACGCCGGTTATCAGATTAAACGCAGTCGTTTTGCCCGCGCCGTTGGGTCCGATAAGGCCGATAAGTTCGCCCTTGTCGATGTAAATGTTAAAGTCGGAGACCGCCTTCAGCCCACCGAAAACTTCCGACACGTCGATTGTTTCAAGCAAATGTTTATCAGCCATAGAAACTTCCTTTCCGCAAAAAATTTTCAAGAAACTCTGCAGATGCAATAACCTTCGGCGACACAATGCCCGATTCAAGAAAGTCTTTGTCGCCCGTCAACAAAATGTTCGCGCCATGTTGAACTACTCCCGCCAGGCGGGAGATTCTTGAGAAGTTTGAACTCTGAGACGGGGGATTCTCGCCATTTTTGGATAAATTTCGCAATCTGTTTCAAACAGACGAATCAGAACTTCACGAACCTTGCCGCCGAAGACGAACGCCGAGATTAAAACGTTGGTGTCAAGCATAATCCTCATGAACGCAATCTTTGCCTCCGCATTTCGGCAAATTCACGAATCATGTCGTCTTCGCTTGCCCAAGGTATATCATCGCCGATTAAATTTTTTACTTCTTTCATAATGGCTATATTTTTTTCTGCGCGAGATTGCGGATTGATTCCCAAAACTTCGCGAAGACTTTTTACGATATTGATGAGCACATCTTCGTTTTCTTCAGGTAACCTCGCGATTAAAGCAAATGCCTCTTGCTTAAGTGCAGTCACGTTGACGCCTCCTTCGCGCCGGAAACTTTGTCGAGGAATTTTTTGACAGAACCGACGTTCGTTATCTCCATGTAGCCGAACAAGCCCTGCGGACGATAGAACATCATCAGAATCAGTGCCAGAGCGTAAATTATCATGCGCGCTTCGGGGAAGGACGCCAACGCCGCCGAGATAAACGTCACAACGAATGCGCCCGCGATGGAGCCGGTAATTGAGCCCATGCCGCCCATGACGACCATTATCAGATAGTTGAACGACGACAGGAAAGTAAACGACGCCGGGCTTATCAGATAGAATTGGTGCGCGAACAGGCCGCCGGCCACTCCCGCGAACGCCGCGCCGAGCGTAAAGGCCATAACTTTATATTTCGTCGTGTTGACGCCCATGGCTTCCGCCGCAATCTCATTCTCACGTATGGCAATGCAAGCGCGTCCATGCGAGGAGTTCACGAAATTTTTTATAAAGAACAGCGTCACCAACATTGCGAAGAAAACCCACGTGAAATTTGTCAAATGCGGAATTCCTTTAAAACCGGCCGCGCCGCCGACGTAATCTATGTTCATTATTACGATTCGGATTATTTCGCCCAGACCGAGTGTCGCAATCGCCAAGTAGTCGCCGCGCAGACGCAATGTCGGCAGTCCGATTAAGAAGCCCAAAAATCCTGCGGCAATCGCTCCGAGAATCAAGGCGACAATCAGCGGCAAACCAACCTTGACCGTCGCCACGACGCCGACATACGCGCCGACCGCCATAAAGCCCGCGTGACCGAGCGAAAATTGTCCCGTGTAGCCGTTGATTAAATTCAGGCTTGCGGACAAAATTATATTCACGCAAATTAAAATTATGTTCAGCTCCCAAAACGAGCCGATAATTTTCGTGCTGATCATCGTCTGCAGTGCACCGTAAAGCACGAGTCCGAAGACGAGCATAACCAAATCTTTTTTTCTGGCTGAGTTCATATCGTCACACTTTCTCGTTAGTATTTTTGCCAAACAGACCGCTGGGTTTGATTAACAACACCAGAATCAAAATCGCGAAGGCCGCCGCGTCACGGAAAGTCGACGATAAAAATCCGGCGACCAGAGCTTCGACGACGCCCAAGACAATTCCGCCGACGACTGCGCCCGGCAAAATGCCAATGCCGCCCAAAACCGCCGCGACGAACGCTTTAAGACCCGGCATAATTCCCATAAGCGGATCAATCGTGTTGTAGTAAATGCCGACCAAAACTCCGGCCGCCGCCGCCAATGCCGAGCCGATACAAAACGTCATGGAAATAACTTTGTCCGAATCGACGCCCATAAGTTGCGCGGTCTCCGTGTCGAAACTGGCCGCACGCATTGCCTTGCCGAGTTTGGTTTTTTGCACGATGTAAGTCAGCAGAGCCATTAAAATAATCGTTATGGTGAAAATCATCAGCTGTTGACCGTTGATTATGAATCCGGCGACGTTGAAGGCGAAGTTCAGCGATGTTTCCGGAAAAGTGCGCGGCGTCGGCGTCACGAAATACATGCTCGTATATTCCAAAAAGAATGACACGCCTATTGCCGTTATCAGCAGAGAAATTCGCGGCGCATGTCTTAGCGGCTTGTAAGCAATTCTTTCAACCAACATGCCGAGCACCGCCGTTATCGCCATTGAAATCAGCAACGCGGGTAAAATTGACATGTTGCCGATTGTCACCGCCGCGAAGCCGACATATGCGCCGACCATGTAAACGTCACCGTGCGCGAAGTTAATCAATTTTATAATGCCGTAAATCATCGTGTAGCCCAGAGCAATCAGCGCGTAGATACTGCCCAAGCTTACACCGTTTATCAACTGCTGAACGAGTTGATGTGCAAAGTCCATAAAAAAACCTCCTCGCAGATTGTCGAGGAGATTTTAACTTTTTACGGCGATATTGTCACGCTTTATTTTTCAGATACGTGCAAGTGACCTCGCAAACCGTCTGCGGGGTGTGACTTAACATGCACGGCGGCTCTTTATTGCCGCGTGCGCAATACCTAAATGAACCATCACTCCAAACGTACATGCATGGACTGCACACTTCCGAAACGAGATTTATATTTTGATTGTAACCATGATAGTAAACATGCGAGGAACCGAAGAGCACCAGACATTTTGTGCCTAGAGCCGTCGCCAGATGAATCAGTCCGCCTTCGCCGCCGACGTGCAACAAACTGT
>CAMZDU010000193.1 GCA_947305445.1 uncultured Selenomonadales bacterium | reverse complement strand
CAAACTTTTAGCCACTATTTTTAACAGTGACGACGAGGCAATCTTCGGCGGCACAGTGGAAGTCAGCGGCGGCTCAATCGTCTTTGACGCTCTCAACAGCGCAGTTTCCGTAACCAAAGGCACAACGACAACCGTAACAATCGGCGATTATTCCATTTCGCTCACTGCCAACGACGATGCGGGCGTCAATATCGGCTTGGACGATGGCGAACTTGTCATCACTCCGCAGGAAGGCGACGGCTCAATCGATGTTGTTTATTCGGAGGGCGGGGAAGTTGCCTTTGCCAACAACATCGAAATCAGCGGCGGCTCAATCACCTTTGACGCGCTCAATAACAAAGTCGGCTTGACAAAAGGCACGACGATAACTTTGTCGCAGTTTGAAGGCACGGACGGCGATTCAGTTTCTGTCACTGCGCTTGACGATGCAAATATTACAATTTCTGCGGCGGACGGCGGCGGCGTAAGAATTGCACCTGACAGCGGCGACGGCGACTTGCAACTTTCCGTCACCCGCGACGACGTCACACGCACGGCGACGCTCGGCATTGAAGACGCAATCGTTTATCAGACGGGCGGCAACATGGCTCTTGAAGACGGCACGACCGTTGACTTGACTTGGGAAGACGGCTACGAATTGGCGATAACTTCCAACGGCTCAAGCGGCACAATCGCCCTTGACGCCGATAAGGGTTTGGGCATCACCTCTTCCGACGATAAACTTGACCTCACGTTGACGACGCCTGCAGGTGTGACGTTTACTCTTGAAGGCGTTCAAGGCACGCTGTGGTACAATTCCGGTCAAGTTCTTATTGAAGAAGGTTCCACGCTGACGACGACCTGGACAGGTCCTGCGGGCTTGGCTACTGACATGGAAGTTTTGGCAGTTGACGACGACGCTTACATAGAATTTGAGAGCGCGGGTATGACTTTCGGCTCGGACGCGGGCACGGCAGAAGTTTCCTTCAAAGTGAACGGCGCAGAGAGCACTATAAACGTTACGGACGGCGCGATAACTTTTGAGCGCACGACGACTTCACGCAACTTTGTCATTGCCGAAGGCACCACGCTTTCGACTAATTTTGCTTCGGGTATTATGTCGTTCACGACGGGCGACGCGGGCACTTACGTCATCAACGGACACGAATTCGTTACGACTGTCGACGGCGTGAAACTTACCGCAAGCGGAGACGCATTCGTCTTTGCCGTGAGCGAAGATGTCACTTGCGACGACTTGACCTTCGGGGGCAAGGGCAATATTTCTATCACTGCCGGTGGCGAACACCTCTATGATCCGGGCGTCTACATTGAAAGCGACGACCTCATCACGAAAGATACTTCGACTGAAGATATTATCGACATGGTAACGGCCGGCGTTGATTACGGCGACACGGTAACTGCCGAAGAACTTGCCGAAATGATTGACGAAGACGCCGAAGAACTTTACGAGAATTTGTCGGTTAAACTCGACGACGACACCGAAAATAAAATGCAGGACGTTGACTTCAGCGACTACACCGGCAAAAAGAACGTCACGCTTGAAGGCAATCAGAATCAGTCGGTTGAATTCAACGACGAGGGCTTTAACGTTGCAGTTGTCGACGAGGACGCACGCAACCACAAAGACATCACGCTCGGCGACGGCGGAGACCTTGCCATTGTTGAGGACACGCCCGCGCAAGTCAACATTGCGGCCGGCTCCGGCAACGATACAATCGTCAGCAAGGGCGATAACGTCACTGTTGATTTGGGCGACGGCAAGACCGATCTCTTCCCCGTTGACGGCAAGATGACTTTGGAAGGCTACGACGCCTCGACGGGTTCGGGCTTCGGCACGACGACACAAGATATTGAAGCTGCCGTTGAAAAAGGCTTCATCGACTACGACGACGGCAAACTCTCCATTGGTAGCGCGGTTGTCACCTTCGACGACGACGAGCCGAGCAAAATTGTCAACTTCTACGACAGGGACGGCGACTTGCAGAAAGTCGGCTTTGCGGTTGAAGACGACGTGCTTGACGCGAGCGACGAAAAGGGCGATTTGGTTCTTGTCGCCGATGAGTATTCGTCAATCAAAGGCGGCTCCGGCAACGATACTGTTTTGGCGGACGTGGGCGCAGTCGTCAACGCGGGCACGGGCAACAACTTAATCATACTGCCCGAAGAACGCGGCAACGACGAAGGCGCGACGATTGTCCTTGGCGGCGGCGGCAGAAATACTGTCGAGAACTTTAACGCGACCTTCGACAACGACGGCGATAAAGTTTACGTCGACGCGAACGACCTCGACATTACATTTGACGGCGACGACATCAGCATCAAGAGCAACGGCTCGCGGGCACTGCTGACTGACGTTGAAGGTACATCGTTTGTAAACAGCTTCGACGACTACATTAATTACGCCGAATTTTTGGCGCAAATCGACGACAAAGAATATAAAATTGCAGTCGCTGCGGAAGGTGCGTTCATTGACGCGAGCGATCCGGAAGCCGACGCTTATATCGGCGACAAATCCGGTATCAACTTCGGCGACAGCAACGAAAATATTTACGTCAATCTCGGTCAGCAGACTGGCAGCGTTGAAGGCGACGAAATTTTCGTCAAAGGCATCAACAGTCTCGTCGGCGGCAAAGGAATGCACACTCTTGTCGGCTCGGACGGCAAAGACACTCTTATTGCTGGTTTCGGCGACGCGAGCATTTGGGGCGGCGCAGGCGACGACTATATGCAAGGTTCCGCTGGCTTCGACGCGAAGAACGGCTCGACGGTATTTTACTTCATGGCGGGCGACGGGCACGACACGATCGGCAACATGGAATTCTTTGACGGCGACAACTATCCTACTGCCGACGAAATCAGAATGGACGTCAACCAAGTCACAAATGCGGTCGTCGACGTCGAAGGCAATGTTCATCTGCAACTTAACGACGGCGAAGATTGGCTGGCTATTGAAGACGCGGCGGGCGAAAAGTTCATGCTCAACGGTTGCGTCGTGGAAATCGACAAGAATGATGTTGCTTACGACGACGACGTTGATTGCTTCATCGCCACGGCTCCGAGAGCGACGCTGACTGTTGACGGCGAAGCCGACGTTTGGCTGGACGGCTCCGGCGGTCAAATCTTTATCGGCGACTTTGAAGTCATCGACGCGAGCAATTCCGACGGCACGAACGTTTTGGCGGGTAACAACCTCAGCAACACAATCATTGCCGGCGACGGCGATGCGAGCTTGTGGGGCGGCGACGAGGGCGACGACCTGCTCATCGGCGGCGACGGCAAGAACACGTTCTACTACAGAGCGGGCGACGGCAACGACACGATTACCGGTACGAACGACGGCGACGTCATTGCGCTGTACAACATCACGCTCGACGATATTGACTTGACGACCTCGGAGATCACGGCGGACGCGATTAAGTTCAACTTCAAGAAAGGACAGACGCTCACCGTTGAAGGCTCGACCGCGACTGAAATTGCCATTGACGGCGCGACGTTTGTGGCCGACCATGAAACTCCCGGCTTTAAGCAAAAATAAATTCTGCAACTGATTGAACTGCTTGCAATCAAAAAACCGGCGGTCAGAATTTTGACTGCCGGTTCAGTTTGTAGACAAAGCCCGTTTCGGAATAACCTTAGGCGGGCTTTTTGCTTT
>CAMZDU010000192.1 GCA_947305445.1 uncultured Selenomonadales bacterium | reverse complement strand
CGTGACAATTTCGGAATTGATTTTGCCGTCAAGAACCATCTCCGCAATCTCGACAGTTTCCTCGTCGGTGACACGCAGGCCGCTGACGAATGAAGTTTCTTTGCCGAGTTTTTTTAAAAAGCCGGTGATTTCCGGGCCGCCGCCGTGAACAATGACGACGTTAATGCCGACGAATTTCATCAACGCCACGTCCTGCATGACAGAGGCTTTAAGCTCGTCGTTGACCATTGCGTTGCCACCGTACTTTATGACAATCGTCTTGCCGTGGAATTCTTGAATATAGGGCAGAGCCTCGACGAGTATCGCCGCACGATCCGCCGCGCTAAAATTTTTCGTCGGCGCGGAAATTTTTTCGTCGGAAGTTTTGTTAAACTCGGCGTTAAGCTCCGCTAAAATATCGTCATGCATTTCGGCCGGCAGAAATTTTTTCAGCACTTCCGCCGCCAAATTCAGTTGCAAAGTTTCGTCAATCATGTTGGAAGCCTCCACTTAAGCTGACAGCTGATATAAACTTATTGTGCGTTGAATTATAGCACAGCTTTAATGACGGGCAAAGAAAAAAATTCGGCTCGGCAAAAATTCTTCAAGCTGTTTTCATTGACGCGGCAAGATAACTGGTTTAATATATGCGCGTGAATTTTTTTTAGACGGAGGTGACAACTTTGGGCGCGGCAGAAAATTTTCGTGCGGTGCTCGCGGCGATTGAGGACGCTCGACGACAACGAACGCTTGCCCGTGACGAATCGGTGACTTTGATAGCCGTGACAAAAAATCACGGAGTCGAACTCATGCGCGAGGCAATCGACGCGGGCGCGACCGACATCGGCGAAAATCGCGTGCAGGAGGCCGCAGAAAAATTTCCGGCACTTGAGCGCACCGTCACCCGCCATTTAATCGGCCACCTGCAAACAAACAAAGTCAAACCCGCCGTCAAGCTCTTCGACGTGATTCAATCACTCGACAGCGAACGACTGGCGGCGGCACTCGACAAAGCGGCGGCGTCCGCAAAAAAAATTCAGGACGTGTTGATTCAAGTCAACCTTGCCCGCGAGCCGCAAAAGTCGGGCGTCCTGCCGGA
This sequence comes from uncultured Selenomonadales bacterium, assembly GCA_947305445.1. Classification (GTDB taxonomy): domain Bacteria; phylum Bacillota; class Negativicutes; order Selenomonadales; family Selenomonadaceae; genus Quinella. The sequence continues at coordinate 2,627 of CAMZDU010000192.1, read as the reverse complement.
GGATTTCGACGCGCTGATAAATTTCGTCGACGCGGCCGAAAATCTTCGACTGCGCGGACTGATGATGATTGCGCCGCTCACCGCCGACGCCGAAGAATGTCGTCCGCTTTTCAAACAAATGCGTGCAATGTTCGACGAACTGAAATCTTCGCGGACAAACTTCGACCTTTTGAGCATGGGCATGACGCACGACTACAAAGTTGCCGTCGCCGAGGGAGCCAACCTCGTGCGCGTCGGCACCGCAATTTTCGGCGAAAGACTCTATCAATGAGTTCGACATAAATTTTTTTCGCGAGAGGAGATCGAATGCATGGAAATTATAGAAAGGTTCAGCCGTTCGCTCGGATTGTCGGACAACGAGGACAACAAAGTCGTCGAATCGAACACGCAATCTGAAACGAACACCCCGCCCCCAGCGCAAAATGCTCCGCCTATTCAATCACAGCCGACACAGCAAACCAATCAGGCGGCAAGTCATAAAGTGATAGATTTTAATTCGGCGGCGAGGGATAATTTAATGACAAACAACATCAACTCCACACCCATGGTCAAATCGAAAATAACGACAATCCGACCCAAAAATTTCGACGACGACGCAAAAGTCATCGCCGATTGTCTGCGCGAGGATATTCCCGTCATCATCAATTTGGAGGAGACAAGCCCCGAACATGCGCGCAGAATCATCGACTTCGCATTGGGCACGACCTACGCAATCGAAGGCGACGTTCAACAAGTCAGCGAATTCGTCTTTGTCTGCACGCCCAAAACCGTTATGGTCACCTTCAACAAGGAAGAACCCAAACATCAGGAGCGCGATTTCTCCTGGCTTACACGCAAAATTTAAGGAGCCGTCATGTCGGACGCACGTGAAAAAATTATTCGCTATTACAAAGGCACCGAGGGCGAGTCGTCCGCCGTTAAGCTCGTCGACTTCGCCACTCAAGCAATCAAAAACCGCAAATGCAAACTTACCGGATTTTTGTCGCCTTTCGAGCAGGAGATGGCCGGTACCATTGCCAACAGCCTCGGTGAACTCAACGTCGACTTTTACGGCGGTTATCGCGGCGCGGAGCGTCAACGTGCCGCTTTTTGTCATGTTGAGTTTCAGGGCACGCCAAATTTTGAAATTGCCGTCATCAAGGCCGAATGGAACGGCGAATTCGCTCGCCTCGGTCACCGCGACGTTCTCGGCTCCATTATGAGTTTGGGCGTTGACCGCGAATACATAGGCGATATCATTGCCACGAAAGATTTTGCCCGTCTGCTCGTCGACAAAAAAATGTGCGACTACTTCACCGCCAACTTGACGCAAATCGGCTCGACCGCCGTCAAGACCACGATCGACGAACTCGAAAACATTTCCGACAAAGAAGAACGTACCAAGGAAATTAAAGCGACCGTTGCATCATTGCGTGTCGATTCGATTGCGGCGGCCGGCTTCGGCATGTCGCGTAGCAAAGCGGCTCAGGAAATTGCCGCCGAAAAAATCAAACTCAACTGGCAAACCGTCAAGAACGCCTCGCAGTCGATTAAAGCCGGCGACGTGCTTAGCATGCGCGGGCGCGGACGAATGGAAGTCTCCGAAATTCGCGGCCAGACCAAAAAAGGTCGTGTCGGCGTTCTGCTAAAGCGATTCTTTTAGACAGGAGGTAATTTCTTTGCCCATTACTGACGACGAAAAAAGCAAGTGTAGAAAAATTATTCACGGACACGCGGCGGCTGCAGCTGCGGGCAATCTCGTGCCGGTGCCAGGTGTGGGAATGGCGGCCGACACCGTAACCATGACCACAATGGCAATGGCACTGGCCTCCGTCTTCGGCGGCTCAATAACCGAATCTGTAGCCAAAACCATGGCAATCAACGCAATCGTCGCGACAATAAAAAAACAGCCCGTCAGAATAATCGCGAAGGAAGTTTCCAAAGTCGTGCCGATAGTCGGACAGCTGGTCGCGCCGTCAATCTCCGTGGCAATGCTTGAGTCGGCGGGCTGGCTTCTGGTTGACGAGTTGGTTGACAATCGCGACAAAGCCAAATCCGCCAAGGACATACAAACAATCGACGACAGCAACCGATTCCGCTACGAACATAAATTTAAAACTCCCGACGAGTTGCCTGCGGCCGAGGACAATTCCGCGGACGCCAATACCGTCAACGGCGGGCACAACTTCCGCTACGAACAAAAGTTTAAAACTTCGGACTGATTAAAAGTTTTTAACGCGTTGTGCGGAAACAAAATAATTAGGAATGTTTTGAGTTGTGGTTTCAACCTCCGCCGTACAATTCCTAATTGATAGAAGCACAACGAGTAGTTTTTAGGTTCGCGCCGTCAATCTTGACGGCAATGCTTAAAGCGGCTGGCTTCCCGTGACCGCCAACAGACAAAATGGAGGCGATGTATTTGCTTACGCCAATGGATATTCACAATCACAAGTTCAAAAAAGGTTTTCGCGGATACAGCGAGAACGAAGTTGACGATTTTCTCGACAGGATTGTTTCCGACTTCGAGAAAATTTTGCGCGAAAACGAACGCTTAAAAAATCTGATCAACTCCAACGACAGAGAACTCGAACATTATCGCAAGCTCGAAAAAACGTTGAACGATACGCTTATGGTTGCTCAACGCACTG
>CAMZDU010000191.1 GCA_947305445.1 uncultured Selenomonadales bacterium | reverse complement strand
CTTTATCCAATTTTCGGAAATGACCTGCTTGGCGACAGCCGCGACCGTCTTGTAAATTTCGTTCATGGGCAATTCGTGAATGTCGCGACCAAACATGATGTGTGCGGAGCTGATGAAACGTGATTTGAGCGATTCTTTAAGCTTCTCGTACTCTTTGCTTCGGGCAATTTTTCTGTCGGTATCTTTTGCCAAGTGAATTCCTCCTTTTAGTGCGTGATAAGGGTATTTCTGAGTGTCATTGTATCAAACGGAATAACAGTTGGCAACAATCGATGTCGAACCAAAACCGCAGAAACGGCGAATTTTTACGCCGGGCAATTTTCTGCCGCAGGTAAAAATCCGCCGCTGTCTGTTCACTGATAAAGCTCGACGATATTAAATTCTGGCATTTTTGGTGACAATGTACGGATAATTTTCCGCGCCTTTGAGCCAACGATTTTTGGTGATGATGACGTTCTTGTCGCAGATGACGGCTTCAACGCGTGCACCTTCCTGAACGTCGCAACGCTGCATGAGGATGGAGTCTTTGACGACTGCGCCTTTGCCGACGGTGACGCCGCGGAAGATGATGCTGTTTTCGACGGTGCCGCGAATTTCGCAACCGTTGGCGATGAGCGAATTTTTAACGTTGGCAGTCTCTTTGTACTGAACGGGAACTTCGTCCTTGATTTTGGTGAAGATCGGGCGATCGTTGTTCATGAAGAGTTCTTCCCAAACTTCGGGCTTGAGGCAGTCGCGGTTGGCTTCGTAATATTCCATGGTGGAATTGATGTGCGCGACGTAGCCCTTGTGCTCATAAGCACTGATCTTGAATTCGTGCACGTGACGAATCAGAGCGTCAAGCAGGAAGTCTTGACCGCCGCGTTCATAGGTCGTGCGGACGAGGAATGCGAACGTCGGCACAGGCATGAGATAGGCACCCATGACGTCTTTCTGGCCGGCTTTGATACTGGGCACTTCAGCCAGGTCGGTGACGAGGCCTTTGTCGTCGGTTTCAATGACGACGCTCTTTCCGGGACGGTCGGATTTCGCTTCGGAATAGACCATTGTAATATCCGTGCCGCTGTCTTTGTGGAATTTAAGAACGTCCGCGAAGTCGATGTTATAGATATAGCTGGCATTTGTAAGCAGGACGTATTGTTTGCCGCTGAGTTCGGCGAAGTCAAGGTTTGCGTAAATGTCCTTGAGGTCGCCTTTGCGCGAATCGTTGTCGGGCAATGCGGCGGGCAAATATGTCAAGCCGTCGCGACGACGAGCCAAATCCCAATCTTTACCGGAGCGAATGTGGTCGAGCACGGCGCGTGAAAAATCGGGCAACATGAGGCCGACGATGCTCATGCCGGAATTAACCATGTTAGAAATAGCGAAGTCCACGAGACGATAGCGACCTGCAAAGGGCAGAGCCTCAACCGCACGAGTCGCAGCCAATTCTCTAATCAGACTGTTGCCTTCCTGAAGATTTATAATCCCCACTACTTGTTTCAATTCAAAGCACCTCCGTAAAATCAATTAGGAATTAGGAATGATGAATTAGGAATGATTACGTCGCGTTTTTAATTCCTAATTCCTAACTCCTCATTCCACATTGCTTTTAAGCATTGACGATGGCACCTTCGGGAACGACGGTGATTTCGCCGAGTTTGCCTTCGACTTTCGCACCGGCTTTGATTACGGCATCCTGCGCGATAATGGCGTAATCGACGACCGCGCCGTCTTCGATGACCGCCGACGGGAGAATGACCGAGTTGGTGACTTTGGCACCCTTGCCGACACGCACGCCCTGGAAGATGACGGATTTGTCGACGTCGCCTTCAATCTTCGCGCCCTCGTTAATCATGGACTGTTTGACGGAGGCGTCCGGTCCGATGAAATGCGGAGGCAACGACGGATTAGACGAATAAATTTTCTGATCGCCTTTGAGGTCGAAGGGCGGCTGATCTTGGAGAAGATCCATGTTCGCCTGCCAGAGACTTTCAATCGTGCCGACGTCTTTCCAATAACCGTCAAACGCATAGGAGAACATGCGAGCGTTATCGGCGAGCATTTTCGGAATCAGGTCGTTGCCGAAGTCGTGCGTCGAATTCTCGTTGACGCCGTCTTCTTCGAGGTACTTTTTAAGGAACGGTTTCGAGAAAATGTAAATGCCCATGGAGGCAAGATTCGATTTAGGTTCTTTCGGCTTCTCTTGGAACTGCGTAATGCGTCCGGTCTCTTTGTCGGTGACCATGATGCCGAAACGCGGAGCTTCTTCCCACGGAACTTCAAAGACGCCGATTGTCACGTCGGCATTGTTCATCTTGTGCGCTTTGAGCATCCAGGAATAATCCATTGTGTAGATATGGTCGCCGGAGAGAATGAGCACGTAGTCGGGGTCGGCCAAGTCAATGAAGTTTAGGTTCTGATAGATTGCATCGGCCGTGCCGCGATACCAATCCGCACCTTTTTCGCGAGCATACGGAGGCAAAATGAAAACGCCGCCGCCCGTGCGATCCAGATCCCACGAGCTGCCGCTGCCGAGGTAGTTATGAAGTTCGAGCGGCTTATACTGAGTGAGCACGCCAACTTTTTCTATGCCCGAGTTTGCACAGTTAGACAGCGGGAAGTCGATTATGCGATACTTTCCGCCGAACGGTACTGCCGGCTTCGCAACGGTTTTCGTCAAGGCCTTGAGGCGGCTACCCTGCCCGCCGGCCAATATCATTGCCAAGCACTCTGTCTTTCTCATAGAATAATCCCCCCTGAACGAAATACAATCTCCAATGCCTCCGAAACTTCCGAAGTAATTGCGGTCGCTTCATTGGCAAAGAATTTCTACGTGCCGCCGGTTTTTCCTGCCAAAAATTTCAGAAAAAATTTGTTTGCAACGTGGAATTTTGCTGAAAGAACGCCGACCATTTCAATTAGGAGTTAGGAATGTTTTGAGTTGTATTGTTGTCAACCGTATCATTCCTAATTGACGAAGTTTCTAATTGATAAAAGTGTTGCGAAAAATTTTTTTGCCATAAGATGATTTTCTGTTATAATTCTGCAACGAAACAGAAACCATAATTTTGAAGTTGGTGGTGATTTTGTTTGCAGATAAAAGTTTTTAAAGCCGACAACATGAAAGACGCCATGACCGCCATGAAAGCGGAGCTTGGCGACGAAGCGGTTATATTGCACAGCAAAAAATACAAAGCGGGCGGAATCCTCGGTATCGGCAGTCGCGAAGTAGTCGAGATTACCGCGGCGGTCGAGGAAACTGCTTTGCCAAAAAAATTCGATACGTCGCAACTTAAACACCCGACCGTTATGCCCAATTCAATGTTAACGCGCTATAAAACTGACGGCACTGCGCAGGGCGTCGCGGCGGCCGAAGAAAAAATCGACCGCTCGACACAACTCGACACGCTTGCCGAAAAAATTTCCAAGCAGAAAAAAATTTCGTTCGAGCCGGAACCCGAATCGCCCGACGACTTTGAGAGCGCACTTCAGGCCGCAGAGTCATCAGCCGCCGGTGAAGAGCCGTCAAGCGTCGACGAGACCTCTTCGCCGATTGAGGAACCTCCACGCGTTGACGAAACCTCTTCGCCGATTGAGGAACCTTCACGCGTTGACGAAACCTCTTCGCCGATTGAGGAACCTCCACGCGTCGACGAGACATCTTCGCCGATTGAGGAACCTCCACGCGTCGACGAGACATCTTCGCCGATTGAGAAACCTTCACACGT
>CAMZDU010000190.1 GCA_947305445.1 uncultured Selenomonadales bacterium | reverse complement strand
CTGTCACGCTGTCTCTATTCAGCTGAGGAGACTTTTCCTCCTTTCGTTTGCATTTTATCAGTTGCATTTTTTATCGTCAATAAAAAGGCGCGATTCATCCCACCGCCAGGCGGGGGAATTCTCGCGCTATTTGGTTAAAGCTCCGCTTCGACGCCGTGACTGTCGAAGACGCTTAAAATTTCACGCAACTTGGTTTTGCCGGGGTTATAGTCGATTGTCGTTTCGCCGTCGTGGGCGTGAATGTGAACGTAAAGCACGCCGGCCAAACCGAGCAAACTTTTTTCGACGTCAGACGCGCTGTCGGGAGTGTAACCTTTGGCGGTGAATTGCAAGCGGGTATTGCCGCCGCCTTCGCCGCAACCGCATTCCTTACACATTTCAAAACACCTCGCAGAAAATTTTTACCGCCGAATTATACTGCGCGACGAATTCTTGCACAACCCCTGCGCAGGGTTCGGCCAGGAGATTGCAATGACAAAATTATTGCTCGTATTCGCGGGCGGCGGATTGGGGGCGGTGTCGCGTTTCCTGTTGACGACGGCATTGGCCGGCAAGCTCGGCAACTTCCCGCTTGGCACGCTCGCGGCAAATTTTTTCGGCAGCTTGCTTATGGGACTGGTGCTCGGCATTTTGGCTGGGCGCGTACACGTCGGCGCGGAGCACGTGCGATTATTCGTCGCGGTGGGATTTTTGGGCGGCTTCACTACGTTTTCATCTTTCTCCGCCGAAACGTTGACGCTGATTCAACACGGACAAATTTTTTCGGCAGCGGCAAACGTCATAATCAGCGTGGTCGCGAGTTTGGCGGCGTGCGCTGTCGGTTTAAAAATCGGAGGTATTTAACATGGCAAAAGCACTAATCATCATCGACATGCAAAACGATTTTGTGACGGGACCGCTCGGCACGGACGAGGCTCGGAACATGCTTCCGCGTCTCGTGAAGAAGTTGGAAGACATCGTTGAAGAAGGCGCGGTCGATTTAATTTTCACGCAGGACACTCACTCCGAAAATTATCTTGACACACAGGAAGGCAGAAATTTGCCCGTGCCGCACTGCATAAAAAAAACTGACGGCTGGCAGATTGTTCCGGAGTTGCAAAAGTTCACGGCGCGTGCCAAAGCCGTTATCGAGAAAAAAGCGTTCGGCTCCACGCGTCTGCCGTCGCTGATTAAACCTTACGAGGTCATTGAGTTCGCGGGCGTGTGTACCGACATTTGCGTCGTGTCGAACGCGCTCTTGATTAAGGCGTTCTATCCTGAACAGCGTGTACAAATTGACGCCGCCTGTTGCGCGGGCAGCACTCCCGAAGCGCATCAAAAAGCACTCGACGTCATGGCTAATTGTCAATGCAAAATTATTAACGCCGAGTGAACTGCTCGCCGCCTGTAGAGGCGGGAGCTTCCTGAATCAACGAGGTCGCGTCTTATTTCCTGTCGGCTTTACTTCCTTCAGCTGCGCAGACTTTTCCTCCTTTCGTTTGCATTTTATCAGTTGCTTTATCGTCAACAAAAAGCGCGATTCATCCCACCGCCTGGCGGGGGAATTCTCGCGCTATTTTTGGATAAATCGAATTTACTACCTTGAAGCGTCGACAAATTTTTTTCCGTGAAAGTACAACGCAGCGATTGATTGCGGGGGTTCAAATGACAATCTTTAATTCGCGTTCGTGCTGTTTACGCCGATGGGTTTCGACTCCGGCTCGAAACTTTACAGGAGCGGAGTTTTGCCGCCGCTGTATTTCCTCGTGCTTACAATGACGGCGATACTTTTTGTACGCCACTTCCTCAAGCCGCAGACAAAAGCCGGTCGTCTGTTCGTGTTTAACATTCTCCTCGGCGTCGTCTTCACGCTGACATATTACGTCAAGGAAGACGGGCTTTGGCTGTTGTTGTGCCTGGCGGCGGTCACGGTGATTTGTCTGGGAAAAAAATTTTTCAGCGGCGGTCAACGTCTTCGACACGCGGTGATTTTGCTCGTGCCGCTGATGATTTTCGCGGGAGGAACGACCGCTTACAAATTCGTCAATCAAAAATATTTCGGCGTGTATCTGATTAACAATCGCACGGAAGGTGAGCTGGCCGAATTTTTAAAGCTGATTTATAAAATTAAATCCGACGAGCGCACGGCAAGTGTCTGGGCACCCGCCGACGCCATTGTCAAAGCTTTCGACGCGTCCGAAACTTTGCGGCAAGCTCCCGCCCTGCGCGAAGCCGTCGTGCACACGCATTGGTTCGGCGGAGATATTGTCGCCAATCCTATCCGCGGCGAGTTTTTGGGCTGGGTGATGTTGAGTGCGCTGTATGATTCGGGCACATGCAAAACTTCGGCCGACCAAGAAAAATTTCTTCACGAGGTCAACGCCGAGCTTAAAACTGCCTTCGAGTCGGGAACTTTGTCGAAAGACGATCGAATAAGTTTTTTGCCGCTCATGGGTTCGATGACTGCCGAAGAAATATTTTCTTTGCGCGAAGTGATGTTGACGGCTTACAAAGCGCATTTGACGTTGTATTCTTATTTGCCGGGAGCGTTGCCGCTGGACTTTGCACCCTACGCGAAAAAATTCGGGCTGTCGACAAATCCCGCCGATTACGGAATTGAAAATTTTATAATCAAACAAGCGACAGAACCTTCGGAAGCTCTCGACAAGGCGGCGGCTCTAACGAACATAAACTTCGCCGAAGTCAATCCGCACGCCGACGAAGCAAATCGAATTATCGAAAAAATTTTCTCCGTGTACTCGGTGATTCAATGTGTGCTGTTCGCGGCGGCAATTTTCGGCGTCGTCGGAAGTTTGGTCGCGATTGTTCAGCGAAAAAAATTTTTTCCCTTAGCGAAAATCTGATGCTGACGATTGCACTTGCCGCGCTGATTTTGTCGGCGTGTTATGCTTTCGCCGTTGCGTGGTTTTGCGCATTCATTCGCGACACCACAGTTTTTTGGTTCGGCTTTGCCAAGGGTTATGCGACGGCACTTATCCCGTTGCTGATGACGTTTGAAATTTTTGGCGCGTATCTTCTTTGTCGATTGTACAAAAGCAGACGCGGCAGACAGTGAGGAATTTTTATGACAACTTCGACTTTCAGAGACATGCGGCGCAAAAATTGTCGGCTGTTGACGGCGGCGGCCGAAAAAATTTTGCGCGAAGGTGACTTCGGCGTACTTGCACTTTCGGGCGACGACGGCTATCCTTATGCCGTGCCGATTAATTACGTCTTCGCTGACGGGAAAATTTTTTTTCACAGCGCGAAGAGCGGCCATAAGCTCGACGCCGTTCGCCGCAACGAAAAAGTTTCATTTTGCGTCGTCGGCCGTCACGAGGTCGTTGCCGAGGAATTCACGACGTATTTTACAAGCGCGATTGCTTTCGGACGCATGCGGCTTGTCGAAGACGACGCTGACCCAGACAAATTGCGCGGGCTTGAACTACTTGCCGACAAGTACTCGCCGAATGTGGATTCACAGCTTCGTGCCAAGGAACTCGCTCGGTTGAGTGCGGTCGTCGTGCCCGTGATGACTATTGAACATTTGACCGGCAAAGCTGCCCGTGAACTCATTCGCAACGGAACTTTTAATAATTAGCGAAATTCCCACACCTTTCTCCAACCTTAATTTACTCTGATTTGCTATTAGCGAAAGGGCGCGAAATAAAGCCGTTTCTTTAACCAACTTTAACCAACTCTAACTTACCGAAAATGAATCACCCTGCAGACAACATGCAGACAAA
>CAMZDU010000189.1 GCA_947305445.1 uncultured Selenomonadales bacterium | reverse complement strand
ATCTGATTGGTTTTCGGGCGCAGATAGTAATGCTCCAAAACGTAGGCTTGACTGCGCAAAACTGTCAAGTCTTCGGGCGGATACTGATAGCCCTGCTCGCGTGCCAAAGAAATTTCTGCGTTGAAGTTGTCCGCGCCGTAAGCGGCCATGTCCTCATCGAGTTGTTGCGGCTCACGCTCAACCATGCGAATCCACACATCGGCAATGTATTCGCTTGACGAGTAAGGCATTTTCTTCCACTGCACGGCGGTTTTGTCCAAGTAGTATGTGTAAGTCTCGTCAACTGCCAACTTGACGAAACGCGGCTTGAGCATTTTCAAATTTGGTTGCGGCTGACTTTGGCGCGTTGAAGGTTTGCGCACCGGCTGACGTTCGGTTACGGGTTCGGGCTCCGGAGGTTGCTCGATTACGGGTTCGGGTGTCGGCGGCTGCTCGATTACGGGTTCGGGTGTCGGCGGCACGACGTTAGGTTTTGGCGTCGGCTGTTCGACGACGACAGGTTCTTCAACGCGCTCCCTGTCATCGGAAATTTTTGCGGGTCTGTTAAACGGGCTGTCAATTTCCGGCGGCGGCAAGGAAGGCTCTTCGGCCGGCACCGTCGGTTCAATCGTCGTTGGTTCGTCGGCGGGCTGAGGCTCCTCTGTCGGCGGCGGCTCCGGCTCGGCGGGTTTGTTGACGGGTTGAGTTGGCGGCTCGTCTTGCGGCTTGACGACTTCGGGTTTTGGTGGCGGAGCAGGTTCTTCGGGCGGCGCGGGCGGTTGAGGCAATTCTTTGGCCGGCGCGGGCGGTTGAGGCAATTCTTTGGCCGGCGCGGGTTCGCTAATCTTTTTCGGCGCGGGCGGAGTGGTCTCGTCCTCGAATTCGCCGCCGAAAATTACAATGTCATCGTCCGCCGAAACTTGCGGCGAACTCATCAGCAACGTGAGAATCGCCGCGCCCGCTATAAATTTTTTTCTCAAGCGAATACCTCATTTCAAGTTGACAGTTCTGATTACGTTCTCGCGGCGCGGATAACGTGTCGGCGTCGACTTAAACTTATCGACGTAAATCACCGCCCGCGAATCGTCGAGAGTCGGCAATTTTATTTCGCGGACAAAAATTTTTCCGCCGCCGAGAATTTTAATTGCCAACCGTGATTCGTCAAGTTCCTCGCCAAAAGTTTTGCCTTTAAGCGCGACGAAGTGTCCGCCGATTTTCGCGAAGGGCAGACAATATTCCGCCAGAACGTTCAGACGTGCTACGGCTCGTGATGTCACTATGTCGAACTGCTCGCGGAAAAATTTTTGTCGCGCCAGCTCCTCGGCTCGTCCGTGAAAAATTTCCACGTCGTCAAGCGACAGTTCGGCGACGATGCTCTTTAAGAATTCGACGCGCTTTGCCAACGAATCAATCAGACAAAGCTTTAGTTGCGGACGAAAAATTTTCAGCGGGATTGCAGGGAAACCCGCGCCCGTTCCGATGTCCGCAAGTCGTTCGTCGCCGCGAAAAATTTTGTCGTCCCACGCGCTCAACGAGTCGATTACGTGCTTGAGTGCGAACTCGTGCGGCTCGGTTATCGTCGTCAAGTTCATGTGCCGATTTTGTTCGACGACCAGAGCATAAAATTTCTCGAACGCGTCAAGTTGTCCGTCATCGAGTGCCGTGCCGAAAATTTTTGCCGCCGATGACAATTCCCCGCGAAACATTCAAATCATCTCCGCAAATATTTTAGCCGCCGCGCAGAAAGTTTGCAAGCTAATATTGCAGATGTTTCTTGCCGCCGATATTACTCCGGCAAAAATCAAAAAATTTTCGTCGGAAATTTTCGGCGGGTATTTTTTTTGATTAAAGGATTTATTGGCCGCCGCGCCGAATAAACATTCAAACACATTCGGCAAGAGCGGAAGGAGCTGTTGAAGTCATGGCAACATTCAACATCAGAGGTAAGAACGTCGAAATCACACCGCCGTTGCGCGAGTACGTCGAAAAGCGCGTCGGCAAAATCACCAAGTACTTCGATAACATTGACGAAATTTCCGTCCTGCTTTCGGTAGAGAAAGAACGCCAAATCGTCGAGGTCACGGCTGAAGTTCGCGGCGGACTCATCCTTCGCGGCCAAGAATCGAACGCAGACATGTACACCTCGATTGACTTGGTCGTCGAAAAACTCGAACGCCAAATTCACAAGCAGAAAACAAAACTTGAACGTCGTTTCCGTAACGGCGGCATGCGCTCCGAGGCATTCGCCGAATCCAAACTCCAAGTCGAGCGCGAAGACGACGGCGAGTATCCCATTGTCAAGACGAAACACTTCGTCGTTAAACCCATGGACGTGCAGGAAGCCATTATGCAGATGAATTTGCTCCATCACAATTTCTTTGTCTTCCGCGACGCGCAGACCGAACAAATTTGCGTCGTCTACAAGCGCACGGCCGGTGCTTACGGTTTGCTCGAATTCGACGGCTGATTGTCGACAGCTTTTAGGTTTTTGATTTCAGATTATCATATGCGCCCTAAGACCCCAACTCTGGTGATATAAGGCGCGACAGTCGTTGAATTAGGAAACCCTTCTTGGGATTGTCAATAGTAGGTGACTCAAATGAATTATAAGCTGTGGAATTTTTTCAACGAGTTGCGCACGGATTACGAGCTTGTCGACTTGACGCACCCGCTCGACAACGACAGCCCCTATTGGTCGGGCATTCCTGTCGGCTCCGTGGATTTGGGCAAGACGTGTTTTGATTGGGGCAACCCGATGCTCGAATGCCTGATTCAGACGTTCAAGTTTCCCGGACAATTCGGCACGCATATCGACTTTCCCGGTCACTTCGTCAAGGACGCGCCGTTAAGTGACGCTTACGACGTGCGCAACATGATTTATCCGCTGTGCGTCGTGGATATCAGCGCGAAGGTTGTCCGCGATGTTCACTACGCGGCGACGGCCGACGATATCATTGCTTACGAAAAAATTTACGGCGAAATTCCCGACGGAGCGTTCGTTGCGCTCTACAGCGATTGGGCACGCCATTGGCCTGACATGAACGCGATAAGCGGTATCGCCGACGACGGTAGCGAAAATTTTCCCGGCTGGTCACTCGACGCGCTCAAATACATTTACGAAACTCGCAACGCCGCCGCTAACGGTCACGAGACACTTGACACCGACGCATCCGCCGAGGCCGCAAAAGCCGGCGACTTGGCTTGCGAACGTTATTTGCTCGAAAAGGGCAAGCTCCAAGTCGAAGTTATGACGAATTTGGACAAGGTCGCTCCGGCCGGCGCACTTCTATTCGTCGCTTGGCCGAATATCGTCGGTGCAACTGGTCTGCCCGCCCGCTTAGTTGCAATCACTCCGAAAATTTGAGTTTCAACGGCGGCACGCTTAACGAAATTTGAAAACGACTTCCTGTCGATTTGACGCGAAGTCGTTTTTTTGTTGCAGACTGATTGCCCGAATCGAATACGTTCGATAAAATGCGGTTTAACAAATTTTTTCCGCGAGGACGTGAGCGGTGCGGTCGGCGCGTATTTCGACGGAGGGAAAATTTTTGTCGCGAACTTGAACGTTATTCGAGGAGCTGAAACTTTTTGGACGCGAAAAATTTTTTGACGCGAGCTGTAAATTTTTTCCGCGAGGACGTGAGCGGTGCGGTCGGCGCGTATTTCGACGGCGGAAAATTTTTGTCGCGAACTTGAGCGTTATTCGAGGAGCTGAAACTTTTTGGACGCGAAAAATTTTTTGACGCGAGCTG
>CAMZDU010000188.1 GCA_947305445.1 uncultured Selenomonadales bacterium | reverse complement strand
TGGACGCTTTGGGCGTTCGCGTCTCCGAGCTTGAGAAATACGCCGACAAAGTTGTTTGGCACGGCAAACTTGAATACACCTATCATCAGCGCAAAACTGATCCCGATAACACCGGTGACAAAGCTAAAACGACTAATAACGGTTATGTCTTCCGCTTCGAGCCTGAAGCCGAAGTCAACGACCACTGGACGTTGCATGCTCGTATCGACGCGGAAGGCGACATGCGCTACGACACGACGACCAACTTCAGCCTCGTTCGTGGCTGGGCGCAGGGCGACTACGATAAATTCCAAGTCAAACTCGGCAAATTCGAGTTCTGTCCCGAAGGCGAAGCCGGTCTCATCTGGGATACGGAAATTTCCGGCGCGGAGCTGAGCTTCGGCAGCAAGTGGAAATTCACCGCGACGGGCGGCCGAATCAGTGCAGATCAGATTCAGGGCGGCTACAACGGAATTAAAGTCGGCGACATGGACGGTTTTTATAACGACGACGTTGCCGACCCCGCGACGGTTGTCGGTTTGCGCGTCGACTACGACCAGGGCGAAAAAGGTTTCTTCGGCGGCGCGGGCTGGTATCACATCAAAGACGACGACCTTGCTTGGAGCCGCAACGACATTTACAGAGACATCGCTTCCGGCAAAGTTAATCCCGGCGATATCGGCGACGTTAAAAACGCCATGAAGAAATACAACAAGGCGGATATCTGGACGATCAATCTTGGCTACAAGTTCAACGAACTGCTCGCGCTCAAAGGCGGATACGCACGTAACAGCAAAGCCGACTGGGAGAAAAATTCCTGGCAAATCGAGCTTAACTACGGCAACTACGATGACGCTTCCGAAAAAGGTCAGTGGTCCGTGTGGACGGGTTATCGCAAATTCGGCACCAACGTATCTTTCGTCGGCACCGTGGACGATGACGCATTGCTCGGCACCAAAGGCTGGATTATCGGCGCGGCATGGGCTCCGTTCAAAAATATCGGCGTTATCGCAAAATATTTCAACGGCAAATACATAACCGATGTCGCCGGCGGTCACGGCAAAGCGCAGCATATCTTCGGCCGTGTCGAATTCTTCTTCTAAACCGAAAATTTCATAACGTTAACGAGTGCCTGTGGGCAATCAGAAATTCTGACTTGTATACAAAGTCCGCACAACAAGATTGAGCGGGCTTTGTTTTTTTGTAAAAATTCGTTAACGAAGAGCGAAAAAAAATATCTCGGATTTTTGAGACCGAGATATTTTCGTCAACTATCCCACGTATTTATTTTATCGCGTTTAATCTGTCGGCAATGGTTTGCGCGTCCTCGTCACCGTCAAGCGGCGTGATTATCGGTTGATTGCCGAGCATGACCGTGCCGTTTTGAACGGTGGCCGCTTGATTGTTCTGCTTGTTATGATAAGCCGCCGCCAAATTTCCCAGCACGAAGTAGGAACGCTCCGCACCGGACATGTCGGCCGAAGGCGCGACTTTTATAAAAGTTTTCTTGTTGACGGTGACAACGCCGTCTTTGGCCGTGACGTGATTGCCGCTGTACTCCAAAAGTTTTTTGACGTAAGCATCACGGCGTTTTTCGCTGTCGGGGTGGTCGGAGGGGTTGAAGAACGCTTCGACCTTCGAGCGTTTGCCACCGATTGACATCTCGACGAATTTTTGCATAACCGCCGCGCAGGCACCGGGATTGTAATTCGTGTGTATCATGTAGTCGAAACCCAGAAGGTCGGCTTCGGACTCTTGCCTCTTGTCGCCGTGAGCAATCGAATGATTGAGCGCGACATTCGTAATTATGTTAGTCAACGCTCCGCCGCCGACGGCAGTGCCCAGGACGTTTGCAGTGACGACTTTTTGCAAATGTTTGCGGTTGCCCTTGGCGACGTGATCTTTTTGTCCGTGGCCCATCTCGTGACCGACGATTGCGGCAATTTCGTCTTCGTTGGTAATTTTTTGGAACGTGCCTTTGTTAACCATCATGACATGCCCCATGGAGCAAGCGGCATTAATCGAGGTTTGATCGGCGACGAAATAAATATACGGCTTGTCGTTAACGGTCGGGTCAATCGCTGCGACGCCGCGAGTCAAATTCGCCATAATCCGCGAAAGTTTCGCGTTGTATTCGGGGTCATCACAGACGCCGTATTTTTCGCGAAAACCTTGATAAAGTTCTTGGCGGCCTTCTTCGGTGGCGTTGTAGTGTTTAATGTTGGCGTCAATTTGCTTCTTTAACTGTGCGGCCTGTATTCCGATGGCGATTAAAGTTTCGGTAGCCGAAGCCGCCTCGACGTGAGCGGGTGCACCGACTGTCAACGACAGACCCAGAGTCGCCGCCGTCATCGTTGCCAAAAATTTTTTCTTCAAGCCGTGAAACGTAACCACGACAATCACTCTCCTCGAAAAATTTTTTTTTATGATAACAAAAAAATTTCCACACTGCAAAAATTTTTTCGTCGGCTTGAACAGCTGAAATTAATCTGGTAATATATGCGCAAGTAATTTCGGACGCGGGAGGCAGACCTTCATGACGGCACGGCAACAGCGGGCACGGGCACGCCCGATTTAAACGGCTCGACAGAAATTTTTGTTTACAAAAAGCGGCGGCGTCTGATATAATCGGCGGCGTTGTATAGTCAACCGACTTAAGGAGAGTATGTGTAATGATTCAACTCGAAAAGAAACAAGTTAAAATTATCAGCATTTTGATCGCGGTGATTTTTATCGGTAGTGTCGTCGCAATCGCTTTGACGCAAACCGGCAACATCGCTTCGGCGGCCAGCTCGTCAAACGTCGGCGTCGTCGACTCCCGACAGATAATGGCGGCTCACCCTGACGTACAAAATCTGCAGAGCCAGCTTGAAACCACAATCAACGAGGTTCGCAAGGAGTTTGAAGAAAAATCTGCCGGCATGAACGACCAAGAAAAGGCCGATTACTATCGTCAATGTCAAGAGCGTATCGCTCAAAAGCAGGAAGAACTGATTGCCCCGATTGAACAGTCCATTCAAGCCGCAATTAAAAAAGTCGCCGACAAAAAGGGCATCGCCGTTGTTATCGACAAGATGGCGGTCGTCTATGGCGGCCAAGACATCACCCAGGACGTCATCTCGGAGCTTGGCAAGAAATAATTTGATGGTTAGCGGTTAGTGGTTGGTGGTTAGTTGTTGGTGATTAATCTAATCACTAACCCCTAATCACTAACCACTTTTATTTAGGGGGCAGGCGCGGTGAACTACAGAGCATTGGCGGCGGCGGCCATGACGGCCATAATCAGCGGCGGGCTGTATTTTTACACGCCGACGGAACTGCCGGCCGAACCTGCCGACAAAAAATTGTCCAAACCCGCAAACGAAGTGCGCGGCGTCGGCATAATCGAACTGGAAAAAATTATGGCGGCTCACCCCGACGGCGAACGCTTCAATCAACTGCAAGCAACCGAACTTCGTCTGCGGCTCGAACTCAACGAGGCCATGAAGGTCGTCGAATTGCCTAAGCCTTCGCCGCCGGAAACGAATAAGGAAGCTTTCGACGAGGTAGCCTGGCAGAAAAATGCGCAGTACGTTATAAGTCGGTTGGCAGAACTGGAAAGCCGCAAGAAAATTGCCGCCGAGGAATATCGCAAAAGTTCCGAGCCGCGCTATATCGAGGAGCGCAACAAAATCCGCGACGAATTTTTAAACGAACACGTCAACATTCAGCTTAAGTTGACCAATGCCGACCATTTGCACTTAACTCCGGAACAGCTCAACGAGTT
>CAMZDU010000187.1 GCA_947305445.1 uncultured Selenomonadales bacterium | reverse complement strand
GTTTTGCTTTGACGCCGGCTTTGTTGCGCCGCACGAACTCTTCAAGCTTGGCAATCTCTTCCTGTTGCCGCTCATAAGCTTTAAGCTCGGCGTCGCGGCGTTCGCGCTTGAGCCGCAAAAATTTTTCGTAGTTGCCGGGGTAAAGCGTTGCCCGACAATTTTCAATGTCCAAAATTTTTTCGACGCAGTGTTGCAGAAAATGTCGGTCGTGCGTGACGGCAATGAGCGTGCCGCGATAATTGCGCACGAAATCTTCCAGAAAGTCAATCGCGTAAATGTCGAGGTGATTTGTCGGCTCGTCCAGGATTAAAATTCGCGGTTCGTTCAAGAGAGCCTTTGCCAAAGAAATTTTCGCGGACTCGCCGCCGCTGAAGTGATTAGGATTTTTGTCAAGCTCCGCGTCCGTAAAGCCAAGCCCGAACAAAATTTTTCGCGCCTGAAATTTTTCGACGCCGACCGTCAACATCTCGTCAAGGAGCGTGTCCGCGGTGAAGTGCGGCGTCTGCTCCACGAAGCCTGTGTCTTCGGCACGCAAGCCGCCGATTGTGCCCGCGTCGAAATTTTCCGCACCCGTCATAATTTTTACGAGCGTCGATTTGCCCGCGCCGTTCGCCCCGACAATGCCGACGTGCTCGCCGTCGAAAATCCGAAAGCTCACGTCGCGCAAGATCAACCGCTCGCCGTAATATTTTGTAACGTTGTCAAGTTGAATCATTTGCACGCCTCAAAAGTTTTTGCTCATGATAACAAAAAAAATTCATGCCGTAAATTTTCGCCGCGAAAATTTTTTCCCGTGACGACCGGCAACCGAATTTGACGGATTCGCGGGCGAGTGTTAAGGTTATGGCCAACAACCGTACGAGGAGGAAATTTTTTTCATGCAACTTCGCGGGACGCTGATGCTTTTGGGCGCGGCGTTTTTTTGGGGCACGACGTTCGTGGCGCAGATGACCGGCATGGACGGCCTCGGCCCCTTTTCATACGCGGCGGCAAGATATTTGCTCGGCTTCTTGTCGCTCGTTACAGTGTTAATTTTTACGCGCAAGCAACGGGCGCGGGAGCGTCAACAAAAAAATTATCGGCGCGGATTTTCAATCGGACTGTTAATCGGTTTCGTGCTGTTCGTCGCAAGCTCCATGCAACAGTTCGCAATGCAATACACCACGGCGGGCAAAGCGGCCTTCATCACGTGCCTTTATATCGTCTTCGTACCGCTCGGCGCAAAATTTTTGGGCGCGACGATTCGTCGAGAAAACTGGCTGGGCGCGGCTCTGGCAATCGTCGGGCTTTACTTGTTGGCAGTCGACGAGGAGTTTTCGATTTTGCTCGGCGATAAAATTCTTTTCGTCAGCGCGTTTTTTTGGACGGCGCAAATACTTTTGATTGACCGATTCGCCGCGAAAGTCGACTTGCTCGAATTGTCCGCCGCACAAATTTTCATGACAATGGTGTTGAGTTTCGCGGCAATGTTCGCGCTGGAGACTCCGAAATTTCCGGCGATGATTAACGCGTGGTTCTCAATCTTTTATGGCGGCGTGATGAGCGCGGGCGTGGCGTTCACGTTGCAAAATTACGGGCAACGATATGCGGAGCCGGCGGCGGCGGCAATTTTGATGAGTTTCGAGGCAATCTTCGGCGCGTGGGCAGGTTGGCTCCTCCTCGGCGAAGTGATGACCACGCGCGAAATTTTCGGTTGCGTGCTTATGTTCGTCGGCATGGTCGCCACTCAATGGACACTAATAAAACACAGCTTGTCGACTGCACGCAATACAAAAAAAGAGCAGTCACAATGACCGCTCGAAAAATTTTTATCTGGCGTGCCGCATGGAGTTGACAGGGATATTGGCGACGAGCGCGACGGAGTCGGCGTCGTTTTCCAGGGCGATTTCCATGTCGGCGCGGTTGATGTTCATATATTTTGACAGAACGGCGATAATTTCTTCTTTTATGCGCTCCATAATCTCCGGCGAAATGCTGGCGCGGTCGTGAATCAGAACAACTTGCAGACGTTCCTTGGCGACCGTGCCGGATTTTTTTTCGGACATGCCGAAGACGCGTTTCAAAACATCCAGCATGAACAGCCCTCCTTAGAGCAATCCGAAAAGTTTTTTCAATCGGGCGAAGAAGCCTTCCTTCTGCGGTTTGAGGAAGGGACCGTTTTCACCGCAAATTCTGGCGACAATATTTTTGTAGGCCTGCCCTGCCGTGGAATTGTTCATGGTGATGACGGGTTCGCCGCGATTCGTGGCGACAACAACATTTTCGTCGTCGGGAACTTGGCCGATGCACACGACCGACAAAATTTCGTCAATGTCGGTCATGTCAAGCATGTCGCCTTTCTCAATCATCTGCGGACGAATGCGGTTGACGATAAGCTTGACATTTTCTTTGTCGGCGCGGCCGAGTTCGCCGATAATTTTGTCCGCGTCGCGCACGGCGGAAATTTCCGGCATTGTGACGACGATTGCGGTGTCTGCGGCGGCAATGGCGGTTTTAAATCCCTGCTCAATACCGGCGGGACAATCGATTATTATAAAATCGAACTCGCTCTTCATCTCGTCGCAGAGTTTGACGAGCTGTTCGGGATTGACGGCGGACTTGTCCTTAATCTGCGACGTGGGCAACAGATACAGATTTTCGTACTTCTTGTGGCGGACGAGAGCTTTTTTGTATTGGACACGGCCGCTCGTCACGTCAACAAGGTCGTACAAAATTCGATTCTCCAAACCGAGCAACAAGTCGAGATTGCGAAGACCGGTGTCCGTGTCGATAAGAGCAACTTTGTTGCCGCGCATGGCCAGCCCGACGCCGATATTCGCCGTGGTGGTCGTCTTGCCGACGCCGCCTTTGCCCGACGTTATAACTAAAATCTGACTCATATTTATGTTGTCCTTTCTTGGGAGTAGAGAATAGTAAATCGTGAACGGGTTTTGCATTCCCGATTGAATTTAACGCGCAACCGGCTCGAAAATAATCATGTTGTCCTTGACCATGGCGCGTTCAGCTTTGTCGACACTTTCGGGTTCGTCGGGGGCGCGGGCAACCAAATCGGCAATGCGAATTTGCACGGGCATTAAGCGATCCGCCACGACCCAGGCTGTTTTGTCGCCGAAAGCCCCCGCGTGCACGAAACCGCGGCACGTCCCGCGAATGTCAATCGAGCCGCCGGCAATGACCTGCGCACCGGGATTGACATTGCCGCAGATGAGCACGGAGCTGTTGACGCGAACTTCCTGGCCACCGCGCACCGTGTGGTTTATTACTGTCATTTTCTGCACGTCTTCGGCATGTTCACGAGCTTTGGGCGCAAATTTTTTTTCGGTATCGCGGGAAGGCGGAGCAAGATTCGGACGCTTTAATTCGGTGCTGAAAAGCATTCCGTGCCGATGAAACATTCTGCGCAAAGCTTCGTTCTGCTCTTCGGCAAAGTAACCTTTAGGCACAAAAACCGTCGTCCCGCGAATAAAGAAACCGTCGCCCGACTGCAACTTGTCCAGAAGATTTGCTTGCACGTCGTCAAAACTTGCGCCTTTGTCGAACGTGAGCTGCAAACCGTACTTGAGTCCTTTAATCGTAACTATATCGTTCATATTGATCACCGCCTGTGAAATAAAAATGATTCCGTCTGCATTATACATAATCCGACGCCGCTTGCCAATATTTTTTACAGATTTTTTTCAGCGACCGATGTCGATAAATTTTTCTGCACTGTGTAAAATTTTCGCGGCAAAAAAATACGCCCCGTCCGCAACAGGGC
>CAMZDU010000186.1 GCA_947305445.1 uncultured Selenomonadales bacterium | reverse complement strand
CAAAAATTTTCCCGACGTGACGTTCGAGATTTGGGAGGCGGAAGGCGCACGCATAATCGAATTGCTCGACAGCCGCCTAATCGAGATTGCCATCACGCGCACGCAAGTCGACAATCAGACGTATGAACTGCTCGTCCTGCCCAATGAACCGCTCGTCATGGTCATGAACTCGAAGAACGTTTGCGGCGCGGACGATTTGACGATTCGCCTAGAAGAGCTTCGCGAACAGCCACTGATTATTCCGTTGCGTTGGAAGTCGAATTTTATCGCCGCGTGTAAAAAACTCGACTTCGACCCGAAAATTATTTGCGTATCGGACAGCATCGTCCAAGACCTGTTGATGGTTAAAATGAACATTGGTGCGGCAATGATTCCCGTCTCCAGCAAGCGGCTCCTCACCGACGGCGATTTGATTTACAAACGCATTATCGAGCCGGAAATGACAACGCACACCGTCGTCGCCTGGCGCAGGAATCAAACGCTGTCGACCTCGTGCAAAAATTTTATCGAGCTGTTTAAAAAGATGTTCATCAAAGAAGAAATCGTGCTGTAAAATTTTTTGACAGCAATCTAAAAGCCGATCGGTTTAATCCGACCGGCTTAAATTTTTTTTCATGTGTGATACCGCCAAGCAACGTCGAGCAAAATTTTTTTTGCGGCAGTGTCAATCGAGCAAACGACGGACTTCAGCGCGGGGAGCAAAATTTTTTCGTCGACAACAAAAACATCGTTGCTACCGGTCTTTAAAACGTCGGTGACGGTGCCAATTTTTTCCGTGCCGCAAAAAACTTCGCAACCGATTATGTCGAAGGTGTAATACTCTCCGTCAGCAAGCGGCGCGGCGTGCGCTCTGTCGACCGTCAGAAATTTATTCGTCAGAGTTTTGGCGGCCTCGCGATTGTCTACGCCCGCGAACTTCATAAAAAGTTGTCCGCCGAGGTGTTGAACGTTTTCGACGCGAAAAATTTTTCCACCGACAGAAATTTCTTCCAACGTGTCAAATCGTCCGTCGAAGTCGGTCAGCGGGATAATGCGAACGGTGCCGTCGAGTCCGCGAGCCGCGCCGACTTTGCCGACGATAATGTCAGCCGCGGATTGCAATGATTTTATCATCTTCCACCAAAATTTCCACGTTCATGGCTTCGCGCAGGTTGTCGCCGATTTTGAGTTCGACTTGACGTTCTGTCGTGCCCTGAACAATTTCCGCGCCGAGTGCAAGTTTTTCGAGCGTCTCTTTGCGGCGATTAGCTTCTTCAAGTCGACCGTGACGGGGCGCGAGTTCATTGGCGAAGAAGTTGCGGATTTGATTTTCATGTTGCGGTGAGCGTTCGATTTCGCGTTGCTGGTCGATACCGATTTGTTTGATTTCGAGTTGCATTTGATCGGCGACCGCGTTGCATTCGGCGACGAGGCGTGCCCGCAACTTTTCGGTAAGTTTGGCTTTGACGGTGACGGGGACGGTTATTGTTACGCTGTTCATAATGTTGCCTCCAGTGAGGAAATAATGATGTGTAAAAAATTTTTCATTACTAACAAAAAAATGCGGCAAGCTTTAGATGCTCACCGCGCCGACCGGGTTATTCGATATCAACAGAAACTTTTTTCTTTTCGCGTGTTGCGGCGGATTTGACAATGGTACGAATCGCTTTGGCAATTCTACCTTGTTTGCCAATAACCCTGCCCATTTCGTCTTGCGCGACGTGCAGTTTCAAAACGATGCGGTCTTCTTCCTCGACCGCCTCGACCTGCACTTCTTCGGTTTTTTCGACGAGTGCTTTAGCCAGCACCGTGACAAGTTCTTGCTCTTGCATAATCTTGTACCTCAACTAAATGTTCGATGTTTACTCTGCAGCCTTGGCCGCTTTGCGCGCCTCGTGGATTTTTTTCATGATGCCTTTTTTGCTGAGGAGCGAACGGACTGTATCGGTAGGCTGTGCACCGTTTTTTATCCAGCCGATGACTTTTTCCTCGTCGACGTTGACGATGGCGGGATTTTTGGTCGGGTCGTAGTTGCCGACGATTTCGATAAAGCGACCGTCACGGGGTGAACGACTGTCCGTAACGACTATGCGATAAAACGGTTGTCGTTTGGCACCCATTCGATTGAGTCTGATTTTTACCACTGTGTCACCACCTTTCAAGGTTGGTATGCAAAAAATTGTTTACTACTTAGTAAAAGGAAACTTTCCGCCGAGTTGGCCGAGCAGTCCGCCAAGACTTGGCAACGACGGCATTTTGGATTTAATATTCTTCCCTTTTTTGCTTTTTCCTTTTTTGCCCTTAACTTTTTTTGACGATTGCTGTTGTTGCGCTTGAGTTGTTTTGAAACGGCGCATCATTTTGCGCATCTCGTCGAACTGTTTTAAAAGTTTATTGACATCGGCGACTTTGGTACCGGAGCCGAGCGCAATGCGTTTGCGGCGTTTGGCGTCAATGATACTCGTGTCGGCGCGTTCTTTGGGCGTCATGGACAGGATAATCGCTTCCATGTGGCGGACTTCTTTGCCGTCAAGGTCGAGGTCGACGCCGGTGAGTTTCTTTTTGAGACCGCCGAGACCGGGCATCATACCGAGCAAATCATTTAGCGAGCCGAGCTTTTTAACTTGTCGGAGCTGGTCGAGGAAATCCTGCAACGTGAATTCGTCGGACTTAATCTTCTTAACCATGGTGGCGGCGGTTTTGGCGTCAATGGCGGATTGCGCCTTCTCGATAAGCGAGAGCACGTCGCCCATACCGAGGATACGGCTTGCCATGCGGTCGGGGTGAAAAATTTCGAGAGCTTCGAGTTTTTCGCCCATGCCGACGAATTTTATCGGACAACCGGTCGCCGCCTTAATTGACAGAGCCGCGCCGCCGCGGGCATCGCCGTCAAGTTTCGTCAGTACGACGCCGTCGACACCCAGCGCATTGTGGAAAGTTTCGGCGACGTTGACGGCCTCTTGACCTATCATCGCGTCGACGACAAGTAAAATCTCGTGTGGCTTGACGGTCAACTTGATGTCTTTAAGCTCCTGCATGAGCTTTTCGTCAATCTGCAAACGTCCGGCGGTGTCGATAATCAGCACGTCGCGGGCATGTTTGTTGGCAAAAGCTATGGAGTCGCGGGCGATTTGAACGGCGTCTTTAATATCCTCCGTGAAGACGGGAACGCCAGCCTGTTCGCCGACGACCTGCAGCTGCTTGATTGCGGCGGGACGGTAAATATCTGCGGCAACGAGCGCGGGACGTTTGCCCTGACGTTTCATCTGGAGCGCGAGTTTGGCGGCGGAAGTCGTCTTGCCCGAACCCTGCAGACCAACCATTAAAATTATCGTCGGCGGGTGGGAAGAGATGTTGAGTTTGGCCGCTTTGCCGCCCATGAGGTTTGCAAGTTCCTCGTCGACAATTTTAATGACGGACTGCGCGGGCGTCAGGTTGCTGAGAATTTCCGTGCCGAGCGCACGAGCTTTGACAGCCTTTTCAAAGTCGCGGACGATTTTGTAATTCACGTCGGCGGCCAACAATGCCATGCGCACGTCTTTAAGAGCTTTGGTGATGTCCTCGTCGGTGAGCTTGCCGCGGCCACGCAACTTGCGAAAAGCTTCCTGGATGTTTTGCGAGAGATCCTCGAACATGTCATTGCCCCTGTCAAAATAATAGGCACTCCCACAGGCAGTGCCGGAATTTACTAAGCTGGAGGCGGCACCCGGAATTGAACCGGGGATAAAGGTTTTGCAGACCTCGGCCTTACCACTTGGCTATGCCGCCATGTCGACGTTCAAGCT
>CAMZDU010000185.1 GCA_947305445.1 uncultured Selenomonadales bacterium | reverse complement strand
TGAATGTCAACTTTTTTAGGTACTGTTAGTTCACTCCTTCGCATACGCAAAAAAATTAGACATGAAAAATTTTTTTCCTGCCGACATATTATCTGCAAAAGTATTTTATCAAAAATATTCCAGTCAGTAAGCACCTTTGCCGCTGAAAACCGCCTTGACGGTTTTGAACAGATACATCAAGTCAATCCAGACCGACCAGTTGCGAACGTACCAGGCGTCCATTGCCACGCGTTCGGGATAGGTGGTGTCGCTTCTGCCGCTGACTTGCCACATGCCCGTAATGCCCGGCAAGACCATGTAATATTCGCGAATGTTTTTGCCGTAGCGCACGACCTCCGCCTGAACAATCGGACGCGGGCCGACAAGACTCATCTCGCCGCGAATGACATTCCACAGCTGTGGCAATTCGTCAAGGCTCGTGCGCCGCAACAGTGAGCCAAGCTTCGTAACTCGCGGGTCGTTCGTCAATTTGAAAGTTTCTTCCCACTCGCGCCGCGCTTCGGGATTTTCCGCCAGATATTTTTGCAACTTCGCTTCGGCGTCGGGAACCATCGTTTGGAATTTGTAGCAGGAAAATTTTTTTCCGGCCGCGCCTACTCGACGGTGAGCAAAAATCACGTGCCCGCGATTTTCAATCGCCACGGCCAGCGCAATTATCAGTAGCAAGGGCGAAATCATCAGCCCGCCGCAAATCGTCAGCGTCAAGTCGAAAATTCTTTTGAAGACGCGATTGTACGGCCGCGACAAATTGTTGCGCAGGTTGAGCATCAAAATTTTTTCACTGAACAAAATCGCCGGCTCCACGCTCGACATCGGCGTCCCGATTAAATCCGGCACGAACGAAATATTTTTGACGTGCGGCTGTATCTCGTTTATGAGTGATTGCAGTTGCGTCTTGTTGAGGCCGGGGGCGGCGATGATGACGGTTTTGACGTTGGCCACACGAATCAGCCGCCGCGCCTCACGGAAGCCGCCGAGTATAGGAAAATTTTTCGGCAGGCTCGCGCTGACGGGGTGGTCGTCAATCAATCCGACGATTTTATAGCGGTAGCCCAAATCCGTTTGCCAAAAATTTATCAGCCGCTCGGCCGTCAATCCCGCACCGATAACGACAATCGGCTCGAAAAAAATATTTCGCCGCTTTAAAAATTTCAGCACACCGTAGCGAATCAAGCAGACGTTGACCAGCACGAACAGCCCGAACAAAATTATAAACAGTCGCGACGATTGTGCGCTGGCTTTCAGGAAGTAGAGGATTATGATTGACGCAATCCAGCCGGCGAAAACCGATTGAAAAATTTCGCGCATGGTGTCGACGACGGGTTTCATCTGTTGATAGGAGCGCGATTGACCGAGAAATATCAGAAACAGCACCGGCACTGCGCCGTAAATGTAGGCGTCGCCGTAAAGATATGTCACGCGGTTCCAATAATCGAGTTTGTCGCGCAACACGAACGCCAAATGCTCGCTTAGGACGACGCCGACATAATCGAACAGCAGAAAAACAATCGGCGGCATCACGGAGCTTGTTGTCGTCGAATTTTTTTTTGCAGAAGACATAACCGTTCCTCTCGGTTCAGAAATTTGCTCGAACAATCGCCGCGAAGGCCGTCATTTTGTCGAAGTCCTTGCGGCCGCCGCTCTCGATACCGCTACTGACATCAACGGCAAAAGGATGCAACAGCTCAATCGCGTCGGCAACATTCGCAACCGTCAGCCCGCCCGCCAAAAAATATTCTCGCCGCAAACTTTTTGCAAAAGTCCAATCGAAAATTTTGCCGTCGCCCGCGCCCGCGTCAATCAGAACAAAATCTGCCGCGCTGTTTTGCGCCGCCTCAATGTCGTCCGCCGTCCGAATCTTAATCGCACGGATAATCGGCTTGCGCGTGAGGTTGCGCAGATTTTTTATGTAATCGTCGTCCTCGTTGCCGTGAAGTTGAGCCGCGTCGATTGTGCCCGCGTTCAAAAGTTCGGCGACCGCAGAACTTTTTTCGTCGACAAAAACTCCGACCGCAGAAATTTTTTTCGACAGCGCGTTGCGGAGTTGAGCGGCCTTCGCGGGCGTGACACGACGTTTGCTCTTTGGCGCGAAGACGAAGCCGACATACTCCGGCAAAATCTCATTGATGGCTTGAACGTCTTCAAGAGTTCTCAAGCCGCAAAATTTTATCGCAGTCATGCGTCACCTCTTAATTCGGCAAGCTTGGCAGTTTTGTCGTCGGCACGCATCAAAGTTTCGCCAATCAATACCGCGTCCGCACCAAGGGCGCGAATTTTTTTCACGTCGTCGGAATTTTTTACGCCGCTCTCCGACACGAACAGTACATCACGCGGAACAAGCTCACGAAGTTTTTTGCTGTTGTCGGTGTCAACGCTGAAGTCCTTCAAGTTGCGGTTGTTGACGCCAATAATTTTCGTGCCGCAATTCAAAGCCCGTCGAATCTCTTGCGCGTCGTGAGCTTCAACCAAAGCCGACAAGCCGAGTTTGTCGCAGGTCGCCAAAAATTTTTTCAGTTGAGTGTCGTCGAGTATTGCGCAGATTAAAAGCACTGCCGCCGCGCCCAAAATTTTCGCCTGATAAATCATGTACTCATCAACGACAAAATCTTTCCGCAGACACGGTATCGAAACTTCGCGGGCAATCTCCGACAAAAATTTATCCGCGCCAAAAAAAAATTCCGGTTCGGTCAGCACGGAGATTGCGTCCGCGCCCGCCGCCTCGTAAGCTTTGGCAATGTCGACGTAAGGAAAATTTTCCGCGATGAGTCCTTTTGACGGCGACGCCTTCTTGCATTCACAGATAAACGACAGATCCGGTTTTCGGAGCGCGGTTTCG
Organism: uncultured Selenomonadales bacterium; assembly: GCA_947305445.1. Classification (GTDB taxonomy): domain Bacteria; phylum Bacillota; class Negativicutes; order Selenomonadales; family Selenomonadaceae; genus Quinella. Next base: position 939 of record CAMZDU010000185.1, on the reverse strand, counting down.
AACGGAAAATTTCCTCGCGGCAAAGTCAACGCCCGCTGTTGCAGGTCGTCGGCGGAAAAAAAATTTTTTTCGCGAGCAACGCGCAATTTCGCACGCTCGGCTATTTTGTCGAGTATCGTCATGACTGCGAAACCTCAATAAATTTTTCCAGCGTGTCGAAAGCTTTGCCGCTGTCGATAAGTTCAGCCGCAAGCTTGATGCCGGATTTAAAGCTGTCCGCCTTGTCGCCGATGTAAAGAGCCGCGCCCGCGTTCATGAGGACGGCGTTGCGTTTGTGGCCGCGTTCCCCACGCAAAATCGCACGGGTAATCGCCGCGTTCTCGGCAGGGTCGCCACCGCGCAAGTCTTCGCGTGTGCAACGGTCGAAGCCGAAATCTTCCGGCGAAATGACAAAATTTTTAACCCAGCCGTCGTTAATTTCGCAAACGGAAGTCGGCGCACTCAATGAAATTTCGTCGAGCGTGTCGCGCCCGTAAACAACCATGCCGCGCTTGACGCCAAGATTGATTAGAACTTGCGCGAGCGGCGCGACGAGGTATTCGGCGTAGACGCCCAAAATTTGCCGCGACGGTTTGCCGGGATTGGTGAGCGGGCCGAGGATATTGAACACCGTCCTAAAGCCCAGCTCCCGACGAATCGCGCCGACATATTTCATGGAGCTGTGATATTTTTGCGCGAAGAAAAAACAGATGCCGACTTCGCGGAGCAACCGGACACATTTTTCGGGCGATTGATTGATGTTGACGCCGAGAGCCTCCAGACAATCTGCGGCACCGCATTTGGACGAGGCAGCGCGATTTCCGTGCTTGGCAACTTTCATGCCGCCCGCCGCCGCGATAATTGCCGACGTCGTGGAAATGTTGAAGCTGTGCGAATTGTCGCCGCCCGTGCCGACAATTTCAAACAAATCCATGTCCGTATCAACGGTCGTGGCGTGGG
>CAMZDU010000184.1 GCA_947305445.1 uncultured Selenomonadales bacterium | reverse complement strand
CTTGCTTGAAGTCGACTTGATAATTTATAATCGGCGCGACAAAAATTTTTGGAGGTCATTTGATATGAAACGTGCATTTAAAAATTTTTTGACGGCCGCGTTGTGTTTAAGCATTATCGGTGCGCCGTTTGCCGCCGATGCGAAAAAACTTGCTCCCGTTGACACGACGAACGCTCCGTCTGTGAAAGTTTCGCCCGAAAATCTCAAACTCGAAAAGCAGTGGGACAAAGTCTTTCCGCGCAACTATCGCGTCAATCACCGCAAAGTTACCTTTGTAAATCGTTACGGAATAACTTTGGCCGCCGACCTTTACGAGCCGACAAATTATTCGGGCAAGTTGCCCGCGATTGCCGTTGCCGGTCCTTTCGGCGCGGTTAAAGAGCAAGTCTCCGGTCGTTATGCGCAGGAGATGGCTACTCGCGGTTTTATAACGATTGCCTTTGATCCGTCGTTCACCGGCGAAAGCGGCGGCAATCCCCGCAACACCACGTCGCCCGACATAAACACCGAGGACTTCTGCGCGGCAGTTGATTATCTTTCCACGCAGGCAAACGTCGACGCGAATCAGATCGGAATCATCGGCATTTGCGGCTGGGGCGGTTTCGCACTCAACGCCGCCGCGCAGGACACTCGCATTAAAGCAACCGTGACTTCGACAATGTACGACATGACCCGCGTCATTGCCAACGGCTACTTCGACAACGACAAGGACGCCGAAACTTTGCGAAAGGCTCGCATGGAAGCGCGACAAAAAATCAGCGCACAACGCACCGCAGATTATCGTAGCGGTACTTACCAAATGGCAGGCGCGGTTCCGACCGAAATTACCGCCGACATGCCGCAATTCGTCAAGGATTATCACGACTTCTATCAGACCAAACGCGGTTATCATAAACGTTCGTTCGGCTCGACGACTGGTGGCACGTTGAGTTCCTCACTTGTCTTCATGAACATGCCGATTCTTTTCTACAGCAACGAGATTGAAACGCCGGTTTTGATGATTCACGGCGAGAAGGCTCACTCGCGCTATTTCAGCGAAGACGCCTTCAAAAAACTTACCGGCACGAACAAAGAGTTGCTGATTGTCCCCGGCGCAAGCCACGTCGATTTGTACGACAACGTCAACAAAATTCCGTTCGACAAAATTGAGGCGTTCTTCAAGGCAAATCTCTGACAAACTCGACCGCAAAAATTTTTTCGGACATGTAAAGCCTTTCGTTCACGGACGTTGCGAGTAAAATTTTTCGCCGCAACTTTTTCGCGTCGGCAGGAAAAATTTTTTCGTGCGCGAAGTTCAACTGCAAATTTATCACGCGAACGCGAAAGGAGCAATTTCAATGATTGGTGTCAGAAATGTTGTTGCAATAGTCTGCGGCGGCGGCCCCGCGCCCGGTATCAACGCGGTTATCAACGCGGTAACCAACACGGCGAATCGTCACGGCTGGGACGTTTTGGGTATGTATGACGGTTTTTCGCATCTCGGTCGCGGCGAGAAAAGTTACATTCGCCTTGACGCGGCGGCTGTCAATCGCATTCACTTGACGGGCGGTTGCATTCTGCGTATGTCGCGCTTTAACCCGACAAAGAAAGAATCCGACCTGCGCACCGTCGTCGACACGTTGACTGAACTCGGCGTCGGCTATCTCGTGACAATCGGCGGCGACGATACCGCGTTCAGCTCGTCGGCAGTGAGCGAATACGCCCGCAAGCTCGGCAGGACGATTAACGTCGTGCACGTTCCCAAAACAATCGACAACGACTTGCCGTTGCCCGAAGGCATTCCGACTTTCGGCTTCGAGACTGCCCGCGCATTTGGCACGACCGAAATTCAAAACCTCATGGAGGACGCGCACACCACTAACAATCGCTGGTACTTCACCATTGCAATGGGCAGAACCGCCGGACACCTCGCGCTTGGCATGGGACGCTCCGCCGGTGCCGCCGTCACCATCATTCCCGAAGAGTTCCCGCAAGAAAAAATCCGTCTGCAACAGGTCGTCGACATCATCACCGGTTCAATCGTCAAACGCTACCTTATCGGCAAAAATTACGGCGTTGCGGTCGTGGCTGAAGGCGTCATCGAAAAAATCGCCGATGAAGACTTCCAAGAACTCGGCAACGTTCAACTCGACGAACACGGGCACATTCGCTATGCCGAGCTTGACTTCGGCGAAATCCTCAAGCAAAAAGTTTTGGCTGAATTGAAACGCATCGGGCTGAAATTTTCTATCGTCGACAAGGAAATCGGTTATGAGTTGCGTTGCACGGCTCCGATTGCTTACGACATCGACTATGCCCGCAATCTCGGCTACGAGGCTATGCAATTCCTTATGCGCGGCGAGAGCGGCGCGCTCATTACCATTCAGGACAACAAGGCCGTTCCCCTGCGCTTTGAAGACATTCGCGACCCCGAAACCGGCAAAACTTACGGCAGCAAAGTCAACATAAACTCCGTGCACTACAGAATTGCCCGCGGCTTTATGACTCGTTTGGAGCGCGGCGATTTGGACGACGCTGGTGTTGCCAACGCTTTCCGCATGGAACCCGAAGAATTTAAAAACCGTTACATGTATCTTTTCGACAACGAGCCGACACTCTGATTTGTAAGCTTGACCAAAAATTTTTCAAGGCGACCGATTGCGGGCGTCTTGATTTTTTTTCGTCGCGCTGATTATAATTTTTTTGACAAGAAAACTGCCTCGCAAACCTCCCGGCGCGATTTCGTGAGATATTTAAGCAAGCCGAGCGTTCATTGACGCGACAAAATTTTTGCGCGGAGCTGACCGCAGGCGGCGTCGACGTCCGCGCCCATCTCCTTGCGAATCGTCGCGCCGATGCCGTGCGTGTTCAGGAAGTGGAAAAATTTTTTGACGGCTTTGTTCGTAGGCGGACGGAAAGTTCGTTCGTCGACGGGATTAAACGGAATCAAATTGACGTTGGCGAGCTGTCCACTCAAAATTTTCGCAAGGCGTCGAGCGTGTTCTTCGGTATCGTTCACGCCGCCGAGCAAAATATATTCGTAAGTGACGCGCCGCCCCGTAACTTGTGCGTAATCGTCGCCGGCCGCAAGCAAACTCTCCAGCCCGAATGCGGAGTTAATCGGCATGAGTTCGCTACGCAATTTGTCGTCGGGCGCGTGCAACGAAATCGACAACGTGACGGGAATTTTTTCGTCGCGCAATTTTTTTATCACGGGGACAATGCCGCACGTCGAGATTGTAATTTTGCGATAGCTCATGCCCAGGCAATAATCTTCGTGCAACAGGCGGAGCATTTTTATCAGCGCGTCGAAGTTCATCAGCGGCTCGCCCGTGCCCATGACGACGACCGAATCTAATTTTTGACCGGTGCCGCGCAAAAATTCTTCCGCGAAAAAAATTTCGCCGAGCATCTCCGCCGCCGTCAAATTCCGCTGTAAACCTTTGAGCGTCGAGGCGCAAAACTTGCAACCCATTTGACAGCCGACTTGACTTGAAATGCAAACGCTGTTGCCGTAATCGTGACGCATAAGAACTATTTCGACAGCCGCGCCGTCCGACAAGCTCAGCAAAAATTTTGTCGTCAATCCGTCGGCGGAATCGAGCCGCGTTAAAAGTTCGGCAAGTTTAATCTCGTAACGTGTGGAAAGTTCCATGCGCAAATTTTTGGGCAAGTCGTTCATCTCGCCGAAATTTTGTAAACCGTGCTTGTAAATGTGCGCGGCGATTTGTTTGGCGCGAAATTTTGGCAACGGCGCAAGCTCGGCCTCCAGCTCCGAAAGCGTCAATCCGAATAAATTTTTC
>CAMZDU010000183.1 GCA_947305445.1 uncultured Selenomonadales bacterium | reverse complement strand
AACCTGTTGTACACCTGCGGCTTCGGCAATTAGGAGTTATTAATTGGCGGAGCTTGTTGACACCACAACTTAAACAATTCCTCATTCCAAATTTCTAATTGATAGATACGCAGTACCATTCACCGGCTTGAAAGGAGATTTGTATGCAACATGCCCGAAAATAAATCCTCGCCGCCCAAAAACCGTACGGGCGTAGTTTCAATCATAAAAGTTTTGCAACACTTCGGCGTGAAGGATTTGCAAAAAATTTATGACGAAAACCCCGATACCGACGACCGACTCGATTGGGAGCGACTGCAGAAGTTGGCCAAGAAATACAACATCGGCAGCAACCTGATTCGTCCGACCGTCGACGAGCTGCGCGAAATCGAATATCCCGCCGTCGCCAAAATGACTGACGGCGCGTATATTGCAATCGGCTCGGCAAACGACGAAGTCATTCTGGCAATCGACCCGCGTGAAAACAAGCCGCAGGCCATTCCCATTAAAAATTTCCTTGAGAGTTGGACGAATGAGCTGCTCGTTTTTTCGGCGGCACTGAGTTGGACATATTTTAAGAAACGCTACAACGTCGACTGGTTCCTGCGCGTCATGAAACGCTACAAAAAACCGCTGGGCGAAGTGTTAGTGGCCTCGCTCTTCCTGCAACTTATGGGAATCGGTTTCCCGCTTATCACGCAGGTCATCATCGACAAAGTTATCGGCAACCACGGCTTGTCGACGCTGACGGTTATCGGTTGCAGTATGGTCGTGTTCTTTTTCATGCAGTCGCTTTTGACCGCGCTGAAAACTTACATACTCAACCACACGACAAACAAATTGGACGCAATTTTGGGCACGCGGCTTTTTCATCATCTGATATCATTGCCGTTGCCGTATTATGAACGTCGACGTGTAGGCGATACGTTGATGCGTGTCGGAGCACTCGGACAAATTCGCGGCTTCTTGACGGGAACGGGCTTAATGACCGTGCTGGACGTGCTGTTTTCGGTCGTGTTTATCGGATTTATGTTGTGGTACTCTGTGCCGCTTACGTTGATCGCGCTGATAACCGTGCCGCTCTACATCGTGCAAAATATTTGGGCCGTGCCGATTATCAAGCGCAAGATAGAAGCTGTCTGGCGTACGGGCGCAATGAACAATGCCTTCATGGTCGAGGCGATTACCAATATCGAGACGATTAAAGCGTTGGCGGTCGAACCGCAATTTGTCAACAAGTGGGAGAATTTGCTTGCCCGCTACGTCCGCACGACTTTTGAGAACGCAAAGTTCCGGCTGTTTATCAACGGTTTCAGCGGCGTCGTCAAGGCGGCAATCTCCATGGCCATTCTCTGGTACGGCGGTCACATGGTTATGAACGGCGAATTCACGCTCGGCCAATTAATCGCCTTCCAGATGATTTCGCGGCAGGCACTCGGCCCTATGACCAAGCTGTTGACAATGTGGCCGCAAGTGCAACAAGTCGGTCTTGCGCTCGAACGTATCGGCGACATTTTGAACACGCCGATGGAGCCGATTGTTCAGGACATGGGCAAGCGCGGTGCTCCCCGTGTTGACGGCGCAATCGAATTCACGGACGTTTCCTTCCGTTACCGCGTCGACTTGCCGCTCGTGCTGAAAAATATCAACTTGAAAATTCTGCCGGGGCAAAAGCTCGGCATAGTCGGTCGTTCGGGTTCGGGCAAGTCCACGCTGACAAACCTTGTGCAAAACCTGTATATCCCCGAAGCGGGTTCAATCGTAATCGGCGGCATTAACACCCGCGAGGCTAACCTGTCGTGGTTGCGCGGACAAATTGGCGTCGTCATGCAGGAAAATTACCTGTTCAACTCCAGCGTGCGCGATAACATTGCCGTAAGCCGCCCGACAGCGACAATGGACGAAATTATTCGTGCGGCGCGTCTGGCCGGTGCTCACGACTTCATTTTGGAGCTTAAAGAAGGCTACGATACGAAGGTCGGCGAACGCGGAGATTCACTAAGCGGCGGACAACGTCAACGCGTCGCCATAGCACGTGCGCTTCTGGCCAATCCTCCGATTTTGATTTTCGACGAGGCAACTTCCGCCCTTGACTACGAGTCCGAACGAATAATCCTAAACAACATGGGAGCCATCGGTGCACAGCGGACGATGCTCATCATTGCGCACAGATTGAGCGCGGTGCGTCGTTGCGACAAAATCATCGTCATCGACAAGGGCGAAATCGTCGAGAGCGGCTCGCATGAACAACTTATGGCTCTCGGCGGGCTTTATCGTTATCTTTACGACCAGCAAGAAAGCAGAGGTTGAATTCAATGGGCAAATTTTTCAAATGGCTTCTTCACGGCGAGGAACGTGAAAAAGAAACAGAATTCTTGCCGGCGATACTCGAAGTAACGGAAACACCGCCGTCGCCGACAGGACGAATCGTCATGTGGTCAGTTTTACTTTTGATTGTCGTCGCGCTGACGTGGTCTTTCCTCGGCCACATAAACGAAGTCGCGGTCGCCGCCGGCAAAGTCATTCCCTCCGGCCAAATCAAAACCATTCAGGTCAAAAACAAAGGTATCATCAAAGAAATTAACGTCGAAGAAGGCCAGCTCGTTCAAGAAGGCGACGTGCTTGTTTTGCTCGACCCGACAACCACAACCGCCGACTACGACAGCTTGAAAAAACGCGCCGCCTATTACAAACTCGACATTCAGCGGCTGACGGCAGAGCTTACTCAGCAACCGTTCACGCCGGAAGAAGACCCCGACCTTGACGCGCACGATTTGGCGGCGGAGATGGCACTTTATCAGAGCCGCACCTCCGACTATCGCACACAACGGCAAAGTCGCCAGGACGTCATAGATCAGCGCATTGCTCGTCTGCAGGCCACTCAGGCTTCCTACGAGAAGTACGCCGATGTTTTGGCCATTGCGCAGGAAAAAGCTCGTCTTGTCGAACTCAGCGAGCAGAACGCAATTTCCGAATTCCAGTTGCTTGAACAACAGCGCGAGACGATTGAATACGCCAAAAACGCTCAAGCCGAACTTGACTCCTTGAACAGTATCCGCGCAGAAATCGCCGAGGCTCAGCAGAATCTTGCCAACGTCGACGCGTCCTATCACAAAGACATTATGACTGCGCTCGTCGAAGCCAAAAAAGAATATTACTCCGTCACCGAAGCCATTAAGAAAGCCGACGAAGATTCGCGCATGGCAACCATTTACGCGCCAATCAGCGGTCGCGTCTATAACTTGAACGTGCACACGCTCGGCGGTATCGTCACCGACGCCCAGCCGCTGATGCAAATCGTCCCCGAAGACGCCAAGCTCGAATTTGAAGTTTATGCCGACAATAAAGACATCGGTTTCATCAAAGTCGGTCAAGAAGCCGAAGTTAAAGTCGAGACGTTCAACTTCCAGAAATTCGGCATGTATAAAGCCGAAGTCCAGGAAATCAGCGCGGACGCCGTCAACGAGCCGAACGACATTAACCGCGACAAAAAATTTAAACTCCTGCTCGACCCGACGAGCAACGATATCAACGTTTACGGACAACCGGCCAAACTCGAAGTCGGCATGAACGTCAGCGCGGAAATTAAAATTAAAGAGAAACGAATTATTGACTTCTTCCTCGACCCGTTCCGCCGCTACACGTCCGAAGCTTTAAGGGAGCGGTGATTCATGGCGGATAACAATAAACAAACTCCCGACGATAAAAGTTTAGTGCCTTCGCAGGGACAATCGCCGCAAAAATCCGGTGGTCAAGCTCTCGGCAAAATCACGCCCAAAAAAGTTCCTATCGACAAAGCCAAGCCCGGCAAACTCGACACCGAAGTTCATCTGCCCGA
>CAMZDU010000182.1 GCA_947305445.1 uncultured Selenomonadales bacterium | reverse complement strand
ATCGACAACTTAAGCGCGACTACGACGAACTGTTGCACCTGCTCGACGAGAACAAGTAGAAAATTTTTTTCGCAGGCTCCCAGCAAATTCGGGAGCTTAATTTTTTTCCCATGATTGTCGTGCGCAAATTTATCCCAAAATTAGGCGGGGGATGAATCGCCGCTTGACTTCCTAAACGCTAAAAGATATATTTGCGAATGTGGAGGACTGCCACGTTAAAAAGTGTAATAACGACCAACGATTTGAAAGAGAATCGTTTTTGGGGACTGGCGAGTTACCTTGCTCAACCTGACCTATCGGTTAGCTGCTGGAGGCATAAAAGATACGCAATCCTTAAGAAAGGACAGTAAGAAAAATAAAAAGCAAGCGGAGACCTTTCGGGGCGACCGTGTGTGGGCGACTTGGACTCGCCTTTGAGAATAAGGGCGCACGTCAGCGAATAAGGACTGACCTCTACAGAGTTCAAACTTCTCAAGAATCTCCCGCCTGACGGCGAGAAATTCAACGGTGCGTTTGAAGGATTACAAAATTTTTCGGCGAAATTCTTTTACGCAAAAAAAATACGCATATGCAATTCGGAGGCGAATTTGATGGCGAACGATAAAGCACGCAAAGGACCCGAAACTCTCGGCGACAAAAAAGGTATTCTGCTTGAGACGGGCACAAACGAATTCGAGATTGTGGAGTTCAGCATAGGCGGCGTGAACTACGGCATAAACGTTGCCAAAGTTCGTGAGGTCATTCAGCGCATACCGGTCACCGCAATGCCGCAGGCGCACCCCTATATCGACGGGCTGTTCACGTTGCGCGGCAAGGCAATCCCGCTGGTAAATCTGCCGCGCTGTCTGAACGTAACCAACGGCGACGAGGCCAAAAACATAATCGTCACCGAGATAAACAACTACGACATCGGCTTCCTGGTTGAAAACGTGTCGCGCATTCACCGCATCTCGTGGAAGGATATGGAACCTTCGCCCGAAGTCGGCGACCAGAGCCGCGTCGTCGGCATAATCAAAATGCCCGACAGAATTGTCCTGTTGCTCGACTTCGAGACAATCATTGCCGAGATTAATCCGGAAATTAATGCCAAACTCACCACGGTGGCTGACGCAGGCTCCGACGTGCGGTTAATGCGTGCGGAGGCTCACGTCGTCGTGGCGGAGGATTCGCCAATGTTGCGCGATTTGCTCGTCTCCACGTTGCATGATTCCGGCTATCGTTTTGTCCGCGACTTCGGCAACGGGCAGGACGCCTGGGAATATCTGCAAACTCTGGCTGGCAAAGACGGCGACATTTCCGAGCGCGTCGGCATTATCGTTTCCGATGTCGAGATGCCCAAAATGGACGGCCACAGATTGTTGAAACTCGTCCGCGCCAACGACAGACTGCGCGACGTGCCGTTTGTACTGTTCTCGTCGCTAATCAATGACGAAATGCGCTTGAAGGGCGAAGAACTCGGCGCGAGTGCTCAAATTTCCAAGCCGGAAATCGGTCAGCTCATCGAACTGCTCGACAAATTTATCTTCGGCAAAAAATCTGTCAATATCTGAAAAAAATTCAGCCCGCACAAATCGGCGGGCTTTTTTGTTGGCACTTGCTTGCCGTGTCTGCAATTCAGAAAAAAGTAATCCATACAAGTTCGGCTTTGTCGACAAGAGTCGGGGTTAACTCGTCAAGATTTTCTACGGCGTCGAAGTGCCAGCGATTTTTCTCGTCGCGGTGAAAGGCCAACTCGAAAGTCATATGCCCGATAAAATATCCACGCAACGAGCTGTCGCCGTGCACGTCTAGGACAACGGTAGCTTTGTCGTCGTCCTGGCGAGTTTCCTTGACGGTTACGACAGTCGCCCGCCGAATCAATTCAAACTCGTTGGCGACGTAAGCCCACGGATTTTCTTCAGGCGTCGTCGGCTCCGGCAACCGCGCAAAGAACGCGTCCTTCACGCCGGCCAAAAACTTCAGGTGACGTTCTTTGTGCTCGGCATTGTAATTTGTCAAGAACTCCGCGCTGTGTTGAAAGTACGGATCGTCGGGATACTTCGCGCCGTACTCGTCGCAGTGCTTGGCAAGTTCAACGGTCGCCGCATCATAGGTCGCGGAAAAGAATTCATCCAAATCCACGCGCTTGGAAAGCATATCGGCATTGCGCTCGTCCAGTGCAATTTTTATTTCGTCAAGCGCGGCTTCGGGCGTGTCCTCATGTCCGCAACCCGCCAGAAAAATTATCGCCGACAAAATTATCAGCGTGAAGATTTTCAGCTTCATAAGATCATCTCCCAAAATTTTTCCGTCAAGCTATCACAGCCGTATTAAAATTTTCTAAATGCAACATTGCCTCGATTTGAATACGTCGAGAGTATTTACTTCGTTGAATCGCGCAAGCTTTGACTCTGCTCAAAATTTTTTGTCGTTGATGAGAAATCAACCGGTTAGAGCAAAACGAAGCCCCGTCGGGTCATCACTCCGGCGGGGTTTTCGTTCGGTGATACGCATTTACAAGTTTCTTTCGTAGTGGAAATATATAACAGCCAAGAAATTTTTTCGAGACCTTGTGTTCAAGGCGTGACGACGAAATTTATGTTCATCAATGCGGGACGCGACGCCATGAAGACCGAATCTTTCAGCGAGCCGAGAATGCGCGACAAGTTTACTGTCTTCGAGCCGTCAAAATTTTTCGCGGAGCCGTCGACGGTCACGCTCCACAATTCAACCCACGGCGGCAATTTGTAGCCCAGTGCCGTCGGCATGACTTTAGCCCGCACGAAATTTAATTTTCCGGCGGCCAAAGATTTTTCGGGCGTCAGCGCAACTTTCACGAAAAAATTTTCCGGCCGCTTGTCGATTTTCATCAGACTTATACGCACGTCGTTTTCGGGCAACGGCGTCCACTCCTCGCCGTCAACTGAAAAAGTTTCGACAAATGTGTCAATGGACGACAAATCCAGCGGGCATGCTCCCAGCGGCGGCTCATACTTCCAGCTGAAGATAAACGAGGCCGCCTCGTTGAAATTGTCCGCGCCGAATTCTTTGACGCGCCCGTCAAGGCCGAGCGTATCGTCCGAATAAAAATTTGTCTGCTCCTCCACCGTGAAATTTGAGAAGTCCGCCGCCGTCTCCGTCAAACTCTCCGACAACAAAAGATAGCCCGTGTCGTTTGGCAATGTCTGTCGCTCGTTGAACTTGCGCAAAAAATTTTTAACCGCATCGTCGCGGCCGAGCACCAGCAGATAAAACGGGCGATAGCGGTCGGGATTGTCCCACGAGTTGTAATTGAACTTCGCCGCGTTCAAGCCCACGTCAAAAATTTCGCCGTAGAAAGAATTTTTTATGCCGATAACCGCAACGGCCAGATGATTGGCAAAAAATTTTTCGCGGAGCTTTTGCGTGACGTTTGACCAATCGGCGTCGCTTTCGAAAAGGTCGGTGACAATTATCGACAGGTGGTCGACGTTGGCCGCGTCGACGACATTGGCGACGGCGGTTATGGCTTCGGTGTAAGTTTCCGGCGCGGTGAAACGTCGATAGCTTCTGCCGTCAAGCGGGTGAATTTGTTCGCCGAAGCCGAAGAATTTAACGTCACCGGTTGCACCGCACATGTCGCCGAGCAGGTCGGGCAACGTCAGATAAACATTGCCGGCCGCCAGCGTCGTAAAACCTTTCATCGAAACGGTTGCGTCGAAATAAATGTCCGTGTCGATTTTTTCGGGCGCATTTAAAATATTCGGCAACGAGCCAGGCAACGGCGGCACCTGTTGAACTTGATTGCCGCAACCGACGATTAACAGCGTCAGATCGGAAGAGCACACGTCTGAACTCCAGTCACGGCTTAAGATCTC
>CAMZDU010000181.1 GCA_947305445.1 uncultured Selenomonadales bacterium | reverse complement strand
TGCAAAAGTGCGACGAGGCTTCCGAATTCGGCGAAGTGCAGGCCGTCAACTTCAACTGCCCCGGTCAAACCGTCATTGCCGGAAAAAATCGCGGCGTGGAAATTGCGGTTCTCAAACTCAAAGCGGCCGGCGCGAAGAAAGCCGTTATTTTGCCGGTGAGTGCGCCCTTCCACAGCACGCTTATGGCTCCCGCCGCCGAAAAACTCGCGGCCGAACTCGACAAGGTCGAACTGAACGACGCCGACTTTCCCGTTGCCGCAAATGTCAACGGCTCGCTCGAAACTTCTGCGGCGGACATCAAACGCAACCTCGTCGCGCAGGCGGATCACCCCGTCAAATGGATTGCGTGCGTGGAGGCCATGAAAAATTTCGGCGTGGATACTTTCGTCGAGTGCGGACCCGGCAAAACTCTTTGTGGATTCAATCGGCGTATCGACAAAACTGTCAGCAGTCTTAACGTTGAAGACCTCGACAGTCTGCGCAAGACGATTGACGCGCTTAAGTCGTGACAAATTTTTGCGGAGGGAAATTTATAGGCGACGCCGAAAAAAATTTTGCGTACTTTATTCGCGGGAAATGTTATCCGGCTTTCGGCGAAAACAAACGTGCAGAAAAAGATCTTGACAAGGCACGGCGGCTCGGTTTCGTCACAGACAAATTTCTTGACTTGGGCGAGGCTTGACGCCGGTATTTGAATCAATCAAAATTTTTTCGGGAAGTGATATTATGTGGCGCGGACTTTACACGGCGGCAACCGGAATGATAAGCGAGCAGAAACGCACCGACGTCATTGCCAACAACATTGCCAACGCCGCGACGACCGGTTACAAGCGCGACGTGACCATTCACAAAGAATTTCACAACATGCTTATTAAGCGCGTCTACGACTTCGACGACGGCGGCTCGGTGGGCATGGACGTTGCGCCGTTCAATTCGCTGGCGGAGCTTGGCACCTCCCGCGAGGACGTCACGCAGATTAAAGGCTTTAACGCCGACCCGTTTAAGACGCCGAATATCGGTGAACTCGGCTTGGGCGACTATATCGACGAAATTGCCGTTGACTACGCTCAAGGCGCACTTGAATCCACGGGCAACACCTACGACTTGGCGATTGTCGGCGACGGCTTCTTTGCGGTGCAAACTCCCGAAGGCGTGCGCTACACCAGAAACGGCGCGTTCTTCAAAAATCAGCAAGGTTATCTGCAGGACATTCGCGGTTACAATTTGCTTGACACGCAGGGCAATCCGATTCGCATTCCCGCCAACGTCCCCGATTCGCGAGTTGTCATAACCGGCAACGGTACAGTCTCCGTCCCCGGCAATCAGTTGCAGTTGAATCCGGAGACAAACCGCTGGATATCCGTCGGCAACATGAACAATCAACAGACGTTGGCTCAAATTCAGCTCGTGGAATTCGGCGACCGTCTTGCCACGCAGAAACAGGGCGACAATCTTTTTTACATCGTCAACGACAACGACGGCAATCCGCCCGTTGCTCAAGAAGTCGGTCAAAACGTGCAGGCGCGAATAATGGATCCGAATGCTCAGCCGCGTCCCGCTTCCGGCGAAATTCTTCAGGGCACGCTGGAGAAGTCTAACATTTCGATTGTTTACGAGATGGTCGAACTGATTCACAACCACAGACTTTACGAGGCGAACGCCAAGGCAGTTTTGACGCAGGACAGCATGCTTGACAAGTCTGTCAATGATGTAGGTAGTATCGGATAATGTTTACTGTTATGAAAAATTTTTTTGAACGGCTCCCGTGGCAAGCGGTCTTCGCCGCTTGCCTGGGAATATTTTTTTTGCGCAACCTGTTGATGCCGTTCGCCGCCGACGATTATTCGTACATGTTCATTTGGGACGGCGCGGATAAAGGCAACTTGCTCGACGGCATAGACCCGAACCGATTGCAACGAGTGGAATCAATCGGCGATATCGTTCAGTCGCAGTGGTCGCATTATTTCACGTGGGGCGGACGAACGATTGCTCACTTATTCGCGCAATTCTTCATACTTGTCGGAAAAATATATTTCGACGCGGCAAATGTGCTCGTGCTCGCGGCGTTGACGTTGCTGTTGTTCAAAGTCGGCACGGGCTTGCCTCTGCGCGAGATGAATAAAAGTTATCTGGTGCTGATTTTGGCGGGAATATATTTTTGTGCGCCGTCACTTTTAATTACGACAATCTGGCTGACGGGCACTTGCAACTATCTGTGGATGAACACGTTGGAAATTTTATTTCTATTGCCGTTTGTGCAGAGTTATCGTCAAAAATTCTCGACCTACAACTCATGCCTTCTGACTCCCGCAATGGCGATGCTCGGCTTGATGGCGGGCTGGTCGATTGAGCCGGGCAGTGTGGTCACTCTGCTTGTGACGTTGATAATGCTCGTTTGCTTGCGGCGAAAAAAAAATCTTCGGCCGTGGATGAAAGTCGGCGCAATATTTTTTGCAATCGGATTCGCGCTGTTGATGTTCGCGCCGGGCAACCTTCACCGCCTAGCACTGTTGAACGGAACGGAGGCCGGAGAATTCGTTTCGCCGCTCAGCAAATTATCGTTGCACATGCTTAAGGTAAATTTTATCGGCGGATTCGTGCCGGTCTTCTTGCGCGAAGTGATTTTGTTCGTGCCGATAATTTTTTACTTCGTCAAGGCTCGCACGTCGCCTGAAGTCACGCGATTTGTCCTGTTGTTTACGGCGGCGGCTTTTGGCGTGTTAACGGTTATGATGTTCTCGCCGATGTTCCCCGAACGCGCCGGCTTCGCCTCGACGATATTTTTGCTGATTGCGTCGTTGGCCGCGTTGAAAGAAATCTTACCCGACGTAAAAAATTTTTGCCGACGCAAAATAAAAATCGCAACGTTCGTCGTGACGACTTTCGTCGCGTGCTGGTCTCTGAGTTTGCTCGGCTGTCTTTACGTTGAATACAGTTTCCACCGTCAAATTAGCGAGCGTCATAAAATCGTGGCGGCGCACATAAATGACGACGTGGTTGTTGTCCCGCCGATTAAGTTGCCGTCGTGGTCGAAAATTTTTTTGGACTCGCGCACGTGGGACGATTACGCGCTGATTGAAGGTTGCGACTTGAAACCCGCCGACTTTAACAACCGCAACATAACTTTTGCTCGTCGGCACGGCTTGAAAAAAATTATTACCGACGACAGATTTTAGGACACAACTAACAACCATATATTTGCAAAGGAATAATTTAACATGATTGAAATTCGAGGTTTAAAAAAATCTTTCGGCGACCTGCACGTTCTAAAAGGCATTGACCTTACGATTGACGAGCGCGAAGTCGTCGTTATTATCGGCCCTTCCGGTTCGGGCAAGTCGACGCTACTGCGGTGCATAAATTTTTTGGAGGAGCCGACGGGCGGCACAATCACCGTTGACGGAATCCCAATGAACAGCGAAGAAAATATCACCAAAGTCCGCGAAGAAGTCGGCATGGTTTTCCAACGGTTTAATCTCTTCCCGCACATGACCGTTTTGGACAACATCACGCTTGCGCCGATGAAAGTTCGCAAAATGGAGCGTTCTCGTGCCGAACAGACTGCGCAAGATCTTCTCGACCGCGTGGGACTGGGCGACAAATCCAACGCTTATCCGAATCAGCTTTCCGGCGGACAGCAACAACGCGTCGCCATTGCCAGAGCGTTGGCAATGAATCCGAAAGTGATGCTCTTCGACGAGCCGACGAGTGCGCTTGACCCGGAGATGGTCGGCGAAGTTTTGGACGTTATGCAACGGCTTGCCGAAAGCGGCATGACTATGATTATCGTCACGCACGAGATGGGCTTTGCCCGCGAAGTCAGCACAAGATTATTATTTG
>CAMZDU010000180.1 GCA_947305445.1 uncultured Selenomonadales bacterium | reverse complement strand
CCCAACAGCAAGTTAAACAACAGAAACCGCAACCTCAACCTCAACAGCAGACTAAACAGCAAAAGCCGCAACCTCAACCTCAACAGCAAGCTAAACAACAGAAACCGCAACCTCAACAGCAAGCTAAACAGCAGAAGCCGCAACCTCAACCTCAACAGCAGACTAAACAACAGAAGCCGCAACCTCAACCCCAACAGCAAGCTCAACAGCGGCGCGACAATCGCGGCAAACAGGATAAGTCGGAAGCTCGCGGCGGCCAGGACAATCGCCAGGAACGCGGAGACCGTCAATCGAAAAATCGCGGCGAACGTCAGCGCGAAGACGGCGTCAAAAACAATCGTCAGCGCAACCGCAATCAACGCGGCCCAGCCAATGCCAAAGAGGCCGCCAAAACTCAAGCGGCTCAATCCGGCGACAAACAGCGTCCACCGCGCTCCGCACGCAAAAAAAATCGTCAACAGGCTCAGCCCGTTCACAAAGTCGAAATCGCTCGTCCAACTCATATCAAAGTTGGCGAAAGCATTTTGGTCAAAGACTTGGCCAGCAAGATGAGTTGCACCGCCGCCGAAGTCATAAAGAAATTAATTTCCTTCGGCGTCATGGCAAGTATCAATCAGGAGATTGACTACACGACCGCCGCGCTTATTGCCGCTGAATTCGGAGTCACCGCCGAAGAGTTGCCGCCGGAAGTCGACCCGACGCTGATTCCCGAAATTGAAGACGACCCCGCCACGTTGAAGATCCGCCCGCCCGTTGTCACCGTCATGGGTCACGTCGACCACGGCAAGACCTCACTGCTCGACGTTATCCGCAAGTCGTCCGTCACGTCCACGGAGGCCGGCGGAATTACTCAGCATATCGGCGCGTATCAAGTCCTTTGCAACGACAGAAAAATTGTCTTCCTGGACACGCCCGGCCACGAGGCCTTCACCGCCATGCGTGCACGCGGAGCACAGGTTACCGATATTGCAATCCTTGTCGTCGCGGCCGACGACGGCGTCATGCCGCAGACAGTAGAGGCGATTAATCACGCGAAGGCGGCCGGCGTTCCCATAATCGTTGCCATAAACAAAATCGACAAGCCTGGTGCCAATCCCATGCGCGTCAAGCAGGAACTTATGGAGCACGAACTTGTTACGCGTGAATTCGGCGGCGAAACCACAATGGTTGAAGTCTCCGCGAAAAAGAACATCGGCATTAACGACTTGCTAGAAGAAATTTTGTTTGAAGCTGACGTACGGGAGTTCAAAGCCAATCCGAATCGCGAAGCCCGCGGCGTCATCATTGAAGCTCAGCTCGACAAAGGGCGCGGACCCGTTGCGACTGTTTTGGTGCAGAACGGCACGTTGCGCATTGGTGATTCGATTGTCGCGGGTACGACTTACGGCAAAGTTCGCGCAATGATGAACGAACGCGGCGACAACCTCAAAAAGGCCGGCCCCAGCGTCCCCGTCGAAGTGCTCGGTCTAAACGACGTGCCCGAAGCCGGCGACATTTTGGCCGCGCTGGACGAAAAGCTTGCCAAGTCGATTGCCGAACACCGCATCGGCCGCAGACGCGACGAGCTGATTAAATCCAAGAAAGTTTCACTCGACGACCTGTTCAATCAGATTCAAGCCGGCTCGCTTAAGGATTTAAACATTGTCATCAAAGCCGATGTTCAAGGCTCGGTCGAGGCCTTGAAGTCGTCACTGCTTGCGCTGAACAAAAATGACGAAGTTCGCGTCAACGTCGTGCATTCGGGCGTCGGTGCCGTCAACGAATCGGACGTCATGCTTGCAAGTTCCTCTAACGCGCTGATTCTCGGATTCAACGTTCGTCCCGACAACAACGCTCGCAAATCCGCCTCCACGGAAAATATCGACATTCGCACCTATCGCGTCATTTACGACGCTATCCACGATGTGGAGAACGCCATGAGCGGTTTGCTTGCTCCCAAGTACAAAGAACTTGTTCAAGGCCGCGTCGAGATTCGCAAAGTTATGAAATTCTCTAAAGCTCTCGTTGCCGGTTCTTACGTTCTCGAAGGCAAAATTTTCAACAACAGCAAGATTCGCATTCTTCGCGACAACGTGGAAATTTTTGACGGCGCAATAGATTCGCTCCGCCGATTTAAAGACGAAGTTAAAGAAGTTGCGCAAGGTTACGAGTGCGGCATTTCTATCGTCGACTTCCGCGACTTCCGCGAGGGCGACATCATCGAGGCTTACACCATGGAGGAGATTGAAACTTCCATTGAGGACGTTAACAGGGAGTAGCTTATAGGATTTTTTCTATCAGCTACAAGCTACAAAGGAAGTGATAATTTTTGATTACGTTTATAATCGGTCTGCTGATTCTTGTCGGCGGTGCGGCTGTTTACGGCTCCATTTGCGAGCGCGTGATGAAGCCCAATTCCTCCGCGCAGACCCCGGCGATTAAAATGCGCGACGGCGTCGAGTTGCTGAACATCGCCGGCACGGGACCGGTGCTCGGTCCGATTCAAGGCATACTCTTCGGGCCTATAGCCTTTCTGACAATTCCAATCGGTTGCGTAATCGGCGGCGCGTTTCACGATTACATGAGCGGCATGATTTCCATTCGCAACAACGGCGAGCAAATGCCCGCGCTCGTGCGCCGATTCCTGGGCGGCAAGACATATCTGGTTTATAACGTGTTCGTCTGCTTCCTGATGCTGTTGGTCGGCGCGGTGTTCATATACACGCCGGGCGATTTGTTCGTCGCGCAAATTCTTCACGACGATGTCTCAGAGCTCAACTCAACAGTCGTCACGGTTTACGGCGTAATTTTCTTGTACTATCTGATTGCGACGCTGTTGCCCATTGACAAAATCATCGGGCGTATCTATCCGATTTTCGGATTGATACTTCTGCTGAGTGCCGTCGGAATTTTTTTTGGATTGTTCATCAACAACTATCCGTTCGTGGAAGTTTGGGAAACGGGCGTTGCCGACGTGCACCCGCTCGGCGAACACTTCATACCGATATTTTTTATAACGGTTGCTTGCGGAATAACGTCGGGCTTCCACTCCACGCAGGCCACAATGATTGCCCGCACCGTCACCAACGAACGACACGGACGACTTGTCTATTACAACACGATGATTGCCGAAGGTTTTATCGCGATGACTTGGGCGGGCGCGACGATGGGGGCAATGAACTTGGCTTTGGTGTCGACGTTGGATCCCGTCAAAATTCCGGCGGTTATCGTCGGCATTATCGCTCAAAATATGCTCGGCTCCGTCGGCGGCATGGTTGCGGTGCTCGGCGTCATTGTCCTGGCAATAACTTCCGGAGACACGGCGTTAAGGGCGTTGCGGCTGATGCTCGGCGACGCGCTCCACATTGATCAGCACAAAAAAATTAACGCCTTCGCGTTGGCAAGCGTGCTGTTCGCTATTGTGGCTTTCGTGCTGTATTACGCTAAGACCGACGCAAGCGGCTTCGCGATTTTGTGGCGATATTTCTCTTGGGCGAACGAAACGATTGCCGTGTTCGCCTTCGCAATGATTGCCGTGTACATGATTCAAAATAACATGCCCTACATTATGTCGATAATTCCCGGCACGTTTTACATGTACATTATCTCGACGTATATCCTTCACGCGCCGATAGGTTTTGGGCTTGGCTGGACGCCGAGTTATATTTTGGCGGCTGTCTGCGCGGCTCTTTATGTCGTTTCGATCGTGAAGTTCGGAAAAAGTGTTAAGTCGTCACGAAATTTGAGATAGAACTTTGCTTAATCCTCGTCAGTGACGGGGATTTTTTAATTTAATACCAATCGGAGGCATTTAAACATTGATTACATTTATAATCGGCTTAGTGATTTTGATTGTCGGCG
>CAMZDU010000179.1 GCA_947305445.1 uncultured Selenomonadales bacterium | reverse complement strand
TCGAACCAAACATAAATGACGTGGCGTTCGTCGTCGGGCACGGGAATTCCCCAATTAAACGAAGTGCGCGAAATGCACAAATCTTCCAGCCCGCGCTTGATGAAATTAATCATCTCGTTGCGCCGCGAAGTCGGCACGATGAATTCCGGATGCTCCTCAATGTGCTCTAACAGCGCGTCGGCGTATTTTGACAGCTTGAAAAAATATGCTTCCTCGGAAACTTTTTCTACGGGACGATGACAGTCGGGACAACAGCCGTTTTCGTCGAGTTGCAACTCCGTCCAATACGATTCGCACGGCGTACAATAAAGGCCGGTGTATTCGCCCTGGTAAATGTCGCCGTTTGCCTGAATGCGCTTAAAAATTTTCTGAACAACTTTTTCGTGACGTGGCTCGCTCGTGCGAATGAAATCGTCGTTTGAGATGTAAAATTTTTTCCACAGCTCCTTGAAGCTGTCGACGATGGGGTCAACGTATTCGAGCGGCGTCTTGCCTTCTGCTTGAGCGGTGCGCTGAATTTTTTGTCCGTGCTCGTCGGAACCCGTCAAGAAGAAAACGTCATAACCTGCAAGGCGTTTGTAGCGGGCAATAGCGTCGGCAATCGTTGTGCAATAGGCGTGCCCGATGTGAAGTTTCGCGCTCGGATAGTAAATCGGCGTCGTGATGTAAAAAGTTTTCATTGCGTTTCCTCCCTTAGCAGTGAGTTATAAATTTCGCGGCGACTGACGTTGAATTTTTTTGCCGCCTCGCGCATCGCAGATTTTTTGTCGAGACCTTGCGCCATGAATCTTTCGACGACCTCCGAAATATTTTCGGGCGGCGCGATAATTTCAGACGACGTGCAACCTTCGACGACGATGACGAATTCTCCGAGCGGCTCCGAAATTTTTTCTGCAAGCTCATTTAAATTGCCGCGCAGAAATTCTTCGTGGACTTTGGTCAGCTCGCGGGCAAGTGTCGCACGTCGTTCGCCGAAAATTTTCGCAAGCTCGACCAGAAAATTTTTCAGCCGGTGCGGTGCCTCGTAAAAAATTATCGTCGCTTCGAGTGCTGAAAGTTTTTGCAACAGCTCGCGGCAATTTTTTTTTGTTTTGGGCGGGAAGCCGACGAACAAAAATTTTTTCGTGTCGAGGCCTGAACAAATCAGCGCACTAAGTGCGGCGTTCGCGCCCGGAATCGGACAGACGGTTATGCCCGCGTCGATTGCAGATTTTACCAAATCCGAGCCTGGGTCGCAAATGGCGGGAAGTCCTGCGTCGCTCACCACCGCAACCGATTCGCCCGATTGAAGTCGCGACAAAATTTTTTTGCCGACGGAAACTTTGCAATTCTCGTCGAAACGAATCAGCGGCGTATGTATGTCGAAGTGCGTCAAAAGTTTTCGCGTGCGCCGAGTGTCTTCCGCCGCAATCAAATCGACTTCGCGCAAAATCCTAATCGCTCGAAATGTCATGTCTTCCAAATTGCCAATCGGCGTCGCGCACAAGTAAAGCGTTCCCGTCAAACTCACCTCCGAAATTTTTTCGCGCCGCGATTATAGCACAGTCGGCGGCAATGTGATATAGTTTCGTGCGGGAGGTGTCGCTGTGACTGTTACAATTTTGCACCGCGTGAAATTTTTCGACACGGACACAATGGGCGTGGTGCACCATTCTAATTCGCTGGTTCGAGACGGGGCGCGTTGAATTTTTGCGCACGCTCGGCATAGATTTAAACGAGATGATGAACGACGGGATTTTGTTTCCGATTATCGAAGTCTCCGCGAAATTTCACATGCCCGCCAAATTCGACGACGAAATTGAAATTGCGACGAGTGCCGAAGCTCTGACACGTGCCAAGATGAAATTTAACTACGCAATTCGTCGGCGCGGCGAACAAAAACTTTTGGCGGAAGGTTCTTCGACGAATGTCTTCACCACCGACGGAAAAATTTGCCGCTTGCCCGAAAAATATTTTTCGCGACTTGTGGTCGGTTCGGACTGAGACGACGCATCACCGCGCTTGTCTGTTGCCAGCAACTGTTGTAAACTGTTAAAAATTTTTTGGAGGTCGAGAACATGTCGGCACGAATTTTATACGGCAAAGAGTTCGCCGCAAAGATTAAAGAATCTGCACGGCTTGAAATTGAATCGCTCAAGCAAGATTTCGGAGTGACGCCGGGGCTTGCAGTCATCATCGTCGGCGAAAATCCCGCGTCGCAAGTTTACGTCCGCAACAAGCACAAAACTTGCGCGGAGCTTGGCATCATCTCGGAAGTTATTGCTTTGCCTGAAGACACGACAAAAGATGCACTGCTTGCAAAAATCGACGAACTTAACGCGAACGCCGGCATTCACGGAATTTTAGTACAGTTGCCGTTGCCCGCCGCCATTAAAGCGCACTCGGAAGAAATTTTAAATCGAATTGACCCGCGCAAAGATGTCGACGGCTTCCACCCCGTCAACGTCGGCAAGCTCGTTATCGGAAGCCCCGCGCTCGTTCCGTGCACGCCCGCAGGTTGCGTCGAAATGCTTGACCTCGCCGGAATTGAAATTGACGGCAAACGCGCCGTGATTATCGGGCGGAGCAATATCGTCGGCAAGCCGCTGTTGCATTTGCTTATGGCTCGGCACGCGACGGTTACGGTTTGTCATACACACACGAAAAATTTGGCAGAAATCGCTCGCGAAGGTGAAATTTTGGTCGCGGCCTCCGGCAAAGCCAAACTCGTCACGGCGGATATGATTCGGCACGGCGCGACGATTATCGACGTGGGCATAAATCGAATTGCTCCGAAAAAATTGGTCGGCGACGTGGACTTTGACGCGGCGGTTGAGATTGCCGGCGCGATAACACCTGTGCCAGGCGGCGTCGGACTTTTAACGGTTGCCATGCTGATGAAAAACGTAGTAAAAGCCGCTAAACTCCAACTCGGTGAATAAAAATGTTTATAATAATCGTTGCGGCACTTCTCGGCGCAATAATGGCCGTCGCGCTCGTGTCGATAAAACTTCTGCTGAGCGACCACCTTGCAAAAAAATTTTATAAAATTTTCGCGCTGGCCGACTTGGCAATCATCGGAGTAATAATCGGCGGCTGGGCAATCCGCTCGTTCGTGCCGACATGGTTTGTCACAATCTTCGGCAGTTTCGCGACAATATTTTTAATGGCGCAATTTCTCTGCGGAATTTTTGTGATATGCGCCGTTGTCGTGCGGTTCGTCTATCGAAAATTTCACAAGCCGAGCAAATTCGACCCCGCACGGCGGCGAGTATTGGCCTACGGAATGATTTACCCGCTGTTGAGTTTGGCTGTCGCGATTTACGGCAACCGCATTGAAAAAAATTCCGACGCGGAAAATTTTTACGACGTGCCGATAAAAAATTTGCCGCTCGAACTCGACGGCTTTAAACTCGCGCAAATTTCGGACATACATCTCGGCGCACATTTTTCATTAGAACGGCTCGAAGCTCTTTTGCAACGAGTTGCCGACACTAAATCCGACTTGCTCGCGATAACCGGCGACATCTTCGACGACGAGCTGATGAACCCCGCCGCGATTAAAATTGTCGACAGTTTTACGGACAAATTTAAATTCGGCATTTACTATATTCACGGCAACCACGACGTGAACATGTCACGTCGAAGCTTTACATTCTCGGTGTTGACTATCCGCGTGGCGCACCGATTACAAGTTCCAAAGACGAAGAGCGCGAAAAAATTTTTGCGGAGACGCGAAAAAATTTCGTCGACGCGGCGGCATTGGACGTGCCTGACGACGCGATTAAAATTTTACTCGCGCACCACCCAGAATTTATTGACGACGGTGCGGAGAGGAATTTTGCTCTGACTTTGACGGGACACACTCACGGCTCGCAATTTGGTATTTTCGGAGTGCCGCTGTTCCCCGTGTTCAAATA
>CAMZDU010000178.1 GCA_947305445.1 uncultured Selenomonadales bacterium | reverse complement strand
GTCATTGGTGATGGACGGTGCGCCGAATTTTTTTTCGAGAACGACGTTGCGACCTTTCGGGCCGAGCGTAACTTTAACAGCATTGGCCAGCGCGTCGACACCGCGACTGAGCGCACGACGAGCTTCCTCGTCGAACAAAATTTCTTTTGCCATAAAATAATTACCTCCGTATTAGGTGTGTAGGTTAGTAGGTGGGTAGGTGTGTAGGGGTTAGGTGGATAGGTGAGTAGAAAATTTTACTACCAACCTACCCACCTATCAACCTAGATTATTGCCAAAATGTCACTCTCGCGAATCACGAGATAATCTTTGTCGTCAACTTTGACTTCGCTGCCCGCGTACTTGTTGAAGATAACTTCGTCGCCGGATTTGACTTCCATTGCTGCACGCGTGCCGTTATCAAGGAGCTTGCCGGTGCCGACTGCAACGACCGTGCCCTTTTGCGGTTTCTCTTTGGAAGTTTCGGGCATAATGATGCCGCTTTTGGTCTTGAGTTCGACCTCGGCAACTTCAACGACAACTCTGTCTCCAAGTGGCTTTATCATAAATATCTGCCTCCCAATAGGAATTTCAAGGCTGCTCGGCGACGCCCGCCGAACCACAGGCGATATAATAAGCCCGATTCAACAAAAAGTCAAGGGGGCAACGTGAGTGGTCTACAAAAAGCGCGGGAAGTTTTCAACGAACGCCAGCATTTTTTTTACCAATCACTTTTCTTGCGACGAATTCTGATGCCCGCGACGGCGAGCAACAGCGCGAACAACTCCAGACGACCGACGACCAAAATCACCATGCAGAAAATTTTGTCGAAGTCGGACAAGCTGCGGAAAGTGTCCGCGTCGCAAATTCCTGGCAAGTGTCCGACCGTTGACAGGCAAGCCGCCGATATCGCCACCGATTCGGAAAAAGCCGGGCCTCCGAAACTCAGCACCGCCGCGCAAATAAACATCGTCACCAGCACGAGGAAAAAATAACTCAAAATTCTGCCGACGGTGCGCATGGGTACGGGCGTATCGCCGACGCGTATGGCCGTCATCATGCGCGGGTGAATTGTCTTGCGAATTTCGGACGCCGTGATTTTTACCAGCACAATCAGCCGAATTACTTTAAAGCCGCCCGTCACCGAGCCGATACAGCCGCCCGTCATCGCCATAAGGAATATGCAAAATTTGTCGAAAGCGTGCATGTATTGCGAGGTGTCGCCGATTGTAATTCCTGTCGTACTCATGAACGAGACTATTGAAAACAGCGAGCGTCGGAAGGCTTCGTTGCCGTCGAAGAAAATTTCTTGCAAATGGAGCCGCAACATGATTATCAGCAGGCCGAAAAAAATTGTCGCGTAGAGGACTTTAGCTTCTTCGTTCGCCGCGACGAGTTTTGCGTTGTTGATAATCGTGCGCTTGAGCCGCAGGGCGTATTGCTTGAGCCGCGTGAAATAGTTCATGGCGAATTCGGGACTAGGGGGCAACAGCGTATAAATTACTCGGTAGTAGAGCAAAAAATTTCCGCACGCGAGCAACATCACAAAGACGGCCGCGTACTCGACGTAGACGCCTTCATACGACGGGAAAAAATTTCCTCCGCCTGTCGACAGACAACGCATCGCCATCATAAGCGAATTCCAACCGTCAAGGCCGGCCAAACTAAATGCGCCGAAACTTACCGCCGTCAATGTCAGATAAACTTTTATGACGCGCATGCTCATCAAATTCATCTGACCAATAATTGCGCTGAAGCCGTGACCGTCCTGCAAGCTTAACGAAATTCCGAAGCAACCGCTCACCTCCGGCAAAACGGTTACCAACATTATCAGGAACAACAGCGAGCCGAGCCACATCAGCGAACTTTGCCACAGGCGTAGCAAATAGGGCGCGTCGTCCGGCAAAATTGATAGCCCCGCCGACGTCAAGTCGCCGACCGACTCTAACAGCGCGTCGAGCGGAGCAAGCCAACCCGTCAACATGAACGGCAACGAACCGAACACCGCCAACATTGGATACATCAGCAAAATTGCCGCTGCCGAGGACGCCAGCGGTGCCCGCTGAAATCTGCCGACGCCGAAATGTTGGAAGAGCATTCCCGCCAGGATTGACACAAGCCCTATCCCCGCGAAGAAAATCGACGTGTCGAGTGCACCAAACTCAATCAGCGCGTAGAGAATCGGCAGGAGTGTCGTCGCCGAAATTGTAAGCAACGCCTGGCTTTGAATCCGCAAAATCATTTTAAAATTCATAACCGCGCCTCAAAAATGGAAATGGTTCATCATCTTTTCGGTGAGTGACTGGGCATCGTCATTGCGGTGCTCAAGTAAATATTCCAGCGTCGACACGTTAAAAAAAGACGTAATCGGCACATAGCGATTGTATTTGCGGAAGTCGCCCCACTTCATCAGCTTGGCATGAAGTTTGGAAATATCGCGCTTGGTTGCGTTGTGACGTTTCAAAATTCTGCTAAGAAGCACGTCGTCTTGTATCGCCGAAAAAATTTCTTCAATCAGTTGCGGATTTAATTTGTCGTTCTCGTATTTGTTAATCAGTCCAACCGAGATATGCGACATTTTCAGCGTGCGGCGGATTGCGAACACGAAATAAATCACCAGCGCGACGAGCAACACAGTCAAAAAAATATTCATAATAATTTCTCCGCTGTTCAAAAAATTTTTTGAGTGTGATATTATCGCCGAAAAAGACTTCCGACATTTTACGGGAGCGAAACGTATGAGCATTGCCGAAAATTTTTCCGAGCCATTCTATCACAGCTAAGGAGCAAAGCAAATGAATTCTACTGAAACTTTCGCGGGAACTTTTTACGGCATAGGTGTCGGGCCGGGCGACCCGCAACTGCTGACGGTTAAAGCTATCGACGCGCTGAAAAAAATTGACGTGCTGATTGCGCCCAAGACCGAAAAAAAATCTGACAGCGTCGCGCTGAGTATTGCCGAGCCGTATTTAAAATCGAGCGTCGAAATAATTTTCCGCACGTTCCCCATGGTCAAGGACTTTGCGGCGTCGACGGAAGTTTTTGAGACTTACCGCGACGAAATTTTACAACTGCTACGCGGCGGACGAAACGTTGGCTTCGCGACGCTGGGTGACCCGATGTTTTACAGCACGTACATTTATATTTTTCGTCTGCTGGAGCCGTGCGGCGTAAAAATTGTGACGATACCGGGCGTGCCGGCTTTTTTGGCCATTGCCGCGCAAATCGGACGCCCGCTCGCCTTCGGCAACGACATACTCGCGATAATTCCCGCGACCGCCGAACTCGACGCGATAAAAAATTCTCTCGACCGAGCGGACGCCGCAGTTCTCATGAAAGTTTACAAAAATTTTCCAGAAATCGTCGACGCGCTCCAAACTCGCGGACTGATTGACGAGGCAGTCTTGGTCAGTCGTTGCGGACTTGACGACGAGAAAATTCTCACGGACATTGCCGCACACAAAAACGACGCCTTGAATTATCTGTCTACCATCTTAACGAGGCACAATCATCATGACTAAAAAATTTTTAAGTGCAGTTTTAATTACGGGACTGTTAATCAGCGGTTGCGGAGGCGAAAAGCAACGTGACGTTGTAGCCGATAAATCCCCCGTTGAAATTGAGCAACGGCAAATCTTCGCGACGCTTACCGACGACGCGGGCAGGACAATCACCTTACCGCAGAAGCCGACGCGAATCGTCGTGACAAGTGCCGGATTTTTGGAGCCGCTTCACGCAGTCGGAGCCGTCGTCGTCGGTCGCCCCGATTCCAAAAATCAAATGCCCGATTGGGCGGCTGAATTGACGAGCATCGGGCAAGTCTATCAAATCGACACTGAGCAACTTATCGGCTGTGCGCCCGACCTAGTCATCGTCAACAAGGGCATGAATGAGAAACTGGTGCAGACCATGGAGGAGAACG
>CAMZDU010000177.1 GCA_947305445.1 uncultured Selenomonadales bacterium | reverse complement strand
GCTCCTTGACGCCGACAGCGTAGTTGCCGCGACCGTCAAAAGATTTGGTGCTGACGCCGCGGAAGTCGCGAACACGAGGCAAAGCGACGTTGATGAACTTGTCGAGGAAATCATACATGCGGCGGCCGCGCAAAGTAACTTTGCAACCGATAGGCATTCCGGCGCGAAGTTTCCAGGCGGCCAGGGATTTTCTGGCGCGAGTGATAACGGGTTTTTGACCGGCAATTATGGTCAAGTCGGCAATGGCGGCTTCTAAAGCTTTGGCGTTGCCGACAGCGTCGCCGCAGGCCATGTTGATGACAATTTTTTCGAGTTTGGGCACCTGCATGACGTTTTTGTAAGAAAACTTCTCAGTCATCGCGCCGATAACTTCGTTTTTGTACTTATCCAAAAGTCTGCTCAAAATTTACACCTCCTTTATTTGGCAGAGTCGACGACCTCGCCGCAATGTTTGCAGACGCGGACGTTTTTGCCGGCAACCACTTTGTGACCGATGCGTGTAGGTTTGTTGCAAGCCGGACAGACGAGCTGAACTTTGCAAGCGTACAAAGGCATTTCTTTGGTGATGATGCCGCCGTTGGGAACTTTCAAGCTGGGTTTGGCGTGGCGTTTAACTTTGTTGACGCCTTCGACGAGGACTTTGCCGGCGCGGGGCATGGACGAGATGATTTTGCCCTGTTTGCCTTTGTCTTTGCCGGAGAGGACGACAACCGTGTCGCCCTTCTTGACGTGAAGTTTAATAAGTGACAAGCTGTGGCACCTCCTTTTTTCAGGTTAAGAGGTTAGCAGGTTATCAGATTTCTACTAACCTGCTAACCAAATTACAAAACTTCGGGCGCGAGAGAAATAATTTTCATGAAATCTTTTTCGCGCAGTTCACGGGCGACCGGACCAAAAATACGAGTGCCGCGAGGAGTTTTGTCGTCTTTTATGATGACGGCGGCGTTTTCGTCGAAACGGATATAGGAGCCGTCGGGTCGGCGCAGACCTTTTTTGCTGCGAACGACAACCGCTTTGACGACGTCACCTTTTTTGACTTGGCCGCCGGGCGTGGCGGATTTGACGGAAGCAACGATAATGTCGCCGATGTTGGCATAGCGACGGAAAGAGCCTCCGAGTACGCGAATGCACATAATTTCTTTGGCACCGGTGTTGTCGCCGACGTTGAGACGGGATTGTTGCTGAATCACGGAAAAACCTCCTTTCCGGTATGTTGGCAGGTTAATGAATTTCTATCAACCCGATAATTTATTTGGCACGTTCGACGATTTTGACGAGCCGCCAACGTTTATTTTTAGAGAGCGGGCGGGTCTCCATGATAGAAACGCGGTCGCCGATACGAGCATCTTCGTTCTCGTCGTGCGCCATGAATTTAACGGTACGTTTAACTGCTTTTTTATAAAGTTTATGTTGAACGAGCTCTTCGATGGCGACGACGATAGTTTTCTGCATTTTATCGCTAACAACTTTGCCGACGCGAACTTTGCGCTCGTTGCGTTTAACCTGTTCGCTCACTTCTTGACCTCCTTCCAAATTACGCAGTACACATTACGCATTACGCATTGCCGTTTCAGTCTGAATGGTTTTAATTTGCGCGATAGAGCGTTTGACTTCGCGAATGCGCATGGGGTTTTCCAGCTGACCGGTGGCGTGTTGAAAGCGGAGGTTGAAGAGTTCTTCTTTGAGCGATTTGAGTTTCTCGACTTGTTCATCCGGAGACATATCGCGAATTTCATTAACCTTCATGAGCTTCACCGCCTTCTTTGGCTTCGGTCTCGGCCGCCGCCGCTTGAGCTTCGTGCTCTTTCACTTCAGCCGCATGAGCCGCTTTCTTGGCGTCGGCAAGTGTCTCTTGAACGACGGGAACGTAAACGTCGCCTTGATGGTCGCTGACGACGAATTTGGTCTTAATGGGGAGTTTGTGACCTGCCAGGCGCATGGCTTCGGCGGCAATTTCTTTGGGAACGCCGGCCATCTCGAAGAGCACGCGACCGGGCTTGACGACGGCAACCCAATATTCGGGCGAACCTTTGCCGCTACCCATGCGAGTTTCGGCGGGCTTTGCAGTGACGGGCTTGTCAGGGAAAATTTTTATCCAGACTTGTCCGCCGCGGCGGATATAACGAGTCATTGCGATACGCGCCGCTTCAATCTGACGATTGGTTATCCAGGCGGGCTCCAGCGCAACCAGACCGTATTGACCGTGAGCGATTGTGTTGCCACGATTGGCTTTGCCCTTCATGCGGCCGCGAAATTGTTTGCGATATTTTGTCCGTTTCGGAATTAACATTAAGCTTCACTCCCTTCGGGGTGGCGGACGGATTTGTCCTTTTTGTCGGGGAGAATTTCGCCTTTGAAAATCCAGACTTTGATGCCGATGCGGCCGTAAGTGGTGTTGGCTTCCGCGAAACCGTAATCGATGTCGGCGCGGAGCGTGTGCAACGGGATTGAGCCTTCACGATAAGATTCACTGCGGGCAATTTCTGCGCCGCCGAGACGACCGCTACAGGCGATTTTGATACCCTTGGCACCCAGGCGCATCGTCCTGCCGACCGACTGTTTCATTGCGCGGCGGAAGGCGATACGGCGTTCCAACTGCGAGGCAATGTTCTCCGCGACGAGCAGAGCGTCCAAATCGGGCTGACGGATTTCCATGATGTTAATGTCGACGCGTTTGTCGGTTAGCTTCTTGAGTTTGTTTTTGATGTCTTCAATGCCCGCGCCGCCGCGACCGATAACCATGCCGGGTTTGGCGGTGTGAATTGTAAGTTTAAGGCGTTTCTCCGAGCGTTCAATTTCAATGCGCGAAACGCCCGCCGACGCCAGTTGCTTGTCGGTTTTAATGGCCTTGCGGATTTTGATGTCCTCGTGAAGATTGGTCGCGAAGTCTTTGTCGGCGTACCATTTCGCGTCCCACGTCTTGACAATGCCGAGGCGTATTCCGTGCGGATGTACCTTCTGACCCAAACCGATTCCCTCCTTCGTGAATTATTCGGCGTCGGTCTTTTCGCTGACGACAACCGTTATGTGCGAGGTATGCTTAAGAATGCTGAACGCCTGACCGCGTGAGCGCGGGTGATAACGTTTTATTGTCGGACCCTGGTCAACGAAACAAGTCGACGGCGGACTTGAGAACTTTTTCAATAAGAACCGCGCCGCGTTTGGGCGTAAATTTCAGAATCGCGAAGGCATCGGCAATGTCTTTGCCGCGAATAAGATTCATGACGATGCGAACTTTGCGCGGGGCAATTCGCACGTATTTGGCAATGGCTTTGGCTTCCTTAACTTCTGCCACGTGATTACCTCCCTTCTATCAATTAGGAATTAGGATTTTTTTTAGTCCCAAATCCCGAGTCCCTACTTGAGCGATGTTTTGCGCTCTTCGCCGGCGTGACCTTTAAAGGTGCGCGTCGGAGCGAATTCGCCGAGCTTGTGACCGACCATATCTTCCGTGACGTAAACCGGAACGTGCTTGCGGCCGTCGTGTACGGCGATGGTGTGTCCGACGAACGCAGGAAGAATCGTTGAGCTACGTGACCACGTGCGAACAACTTTCTTGTCGTTGGCGGTGTTAAGTGCTTCGATTTTGGCTAAAAGTTTTTCCTGCACGAACGGGCCTTTTTTAACAGACCTGGACAAAATATTTTCCTCCCTTCGTCGAAATTACTTGCGACGACGAACGATGAGCTTGTCGGACGCTTTCTTCTTGCGGGTTTTGGCACCCATGGCGCACTTGCCCCATTTGGTGACGGGGTGTTTGCGGCCGACGGGCGAGCGACCTTCGCCGCCGCCGTGCGGATGGTCGACCGGGTTCATTGCAACACCGCGGTTGGCGGGACGAATGCCCATCCAGCGCGAACGACCGGCTTTGCCGATTGTGATGTTCTCGTGGTCGAGATTTCCGACTTGTCCGATTGTG
>CAMZDU010000176.1 GCA_947305445.1 uncultured Selenomonadales bacterium | reverse complement strand
ATTAAACCTTAATGGAATTTTAACAGGAAAAATTTTTCCCGTCAATGAAATTCTCTATGGTTCACATGAAAATCAATTTTTGAAAATATTATTATCAACATGGAAATTTTTACAGCGTCGGACAAGTTATAGCGATAATTTGTGGCAAATTGATTTACATGAATTTGTCAAGATAAATTGCACAACGCGGCAATCGGTTGTATAATTTGCGCTAATGTTATTCTAAGTTTTGGAGGTCGATTTAATGCGGGAATTGCTCACCCGAATGCACGAGTGGATGACGCGCTACATGAAAAGTTTTTACTCCGACGACGCGGAAGTTCAGCGCGGAATTTTGATTAAGGAGACACACACCGGTTACGTTACGGCTAATTGCGTGGAGCTGGCTAAATTTTTGCGGCTACCGAAGCATGATGTGGAGCTTGCCGAAATTATCGGGCTGTTCCATGACGTGGGACGCTTTCGCCAATACAGCATTTACAAAACTTTTAACGACGCCGATTCGGAAGATCACGCCGGTCTTGCGCTGAAAGTTATTGACGAGCTGGAATTTTTCACGGAGCTTGACGCGGCCGACTATGACATTGTGAAGTTTGCCATTCAAAATCACAACAAAAAAAATGTTGCGCCGACCGACGACGACAGAAAAATTTTGTTCGCCAAAATAATTCGCGACGCTGACAAACTTGACATCTATCGTGTGCTCGAACCGTTCCTTGCGCAATCGGCCGCCGATAAAATGCCAAACTTCATCAAGTCGAAAAGCAACCTCGTAGCCGACATCAGCCCCGACTTCGTGGAAAATTTTGTCACGGGCGAGCAAGCCGACTACCGCAAAATCCGCACCAACGGGGACAGAAAAATTGTCCGCCTCATGTGGATTTACGACATAAATTTTTCGTGGACAATGCAAAAGATTGTCGAGCGCGGTTACATTGAAAAAATCGTCGACAATTTGCCGAGGGACGAGCGCGTCGCAGAAGGTGTCCGCCGTTTGCGTGCTCATGTTGCCAACAAATTAAAGGAGTTTTGATATGATAAATTTTGTTCAGCAGGAGATTGAATCTGATTTGCGGGCGGGCAAGTATACCGACGGAATCCACACGCGCTTTCCGCCCGAACCCAACGGTTATTTGCACATAGGCCACGCCAAAAGTGTCTGCTTAAATTTCGGACTTGCACTTCATAACGGCGGCTTGTGCAATTTGCGTTTCGACGACACCAACCCGACCAAAGAGGACGTCGAGTTTGTCGATTCGATTCAAGAGGACATCAAGTGGCTCGGCTTCGACTGGGGCGACAGAAAATTTTTCGCGTCGGATTATTTCGGCAAGCTTTATGATTTTGCCGTTGAGCTTATCAAACGCGGGCTGGCCTACGTCGACGATTTGACTGCCGAAGAGATTCGCGCTTATCGTGGCACACTCACCGAGCCCGGCAAAGAAAGTCCATGGCGCAACCGCAGCGTCGAGGAGAATTTGGAATTGTTCACGCGCATGAAGGACGGAGAATTTCCCGACGGCTCCAAAGTCTTGCGCGCGAAAATCGATATGGCAAGCCCAAATATAAACATGCGCGACCCCGTCATCTACCGAATCACGCGGGCGACGCATCATCACACCGGCGACGACTGGCTGATTTATCCAATGTACGATTTTGCGCACCCGCTCGAAGACGCAATCGAAGGCATTACGCATTCGGTCTGCACGCTGGAGTTTGAAGACCACCGTCCGTTTTATGATTGGTTGCTCGACGCGCTTGACTTCGACGTTAACACGCGTCCGCGGCAGATTGAGTTCGCCCGCCTGGATTTGACGAATACAATCACCAGCAAAAGAAAACTTCGGCAGCTCGTCGAGGAAGGTTACGTGCGCGGCTGGGACGACCCGCGCATGCCGACACTTTGCGGACTGCGGCGGCGCGGATTCACTCCCGCGGCCATTCGCGATTTTTGCGAACGTATCGGCGTCGCCAAGTCAAACAGTCTCGTCGATATTGCAATGCTTGAACACTGCGTCCGCGAAGATTTGAACGTCAACGCCGACAGAGTTATGGCCGTGCTCGATCCGCTGAAGGTCGTCCTGACGAACGTCGACGAAAATTCCGCGGAGTATCTGACTGCGGAAAATCATCCTACACGCGGCGGCAAGCGTTTCGTTCCGTTCACGCGGGAAATTTTCATCGAGCGCGAAGATTTTATGGAAGACGCGCCGAAAAAATTTTTCCGCCTCAAGCCCGGCGGCGAAGTTCGCCTCAAGCACGCTTACATCATCAAATGCGAGGAGGTTATAAAAAATTCTGACGGCGAAGTCGTCGAGTTGCGTTGCACAATCGACCCCACGTCAAAAAGCGGCGGTGCGACTGCCGGTCGCAAAATCAACGGCACGATTCACTGGGTCAGCGCGAAATTTGCTCTGCCCGCCGAAGTCAGATTGTACGACTACCTGCTGACGACCGACGCCGACGGCAACACTCCCGAAGATTTTATCGCCGCGTTGAATCCCGATTCGTTGATTGTCAAGCACGCGCTGATTGAACCTTCCGTTCGTTGGACGGCGGCGGGAAGTCATTATCAATTCCTGCGGCTGGGATATTTCGTCGTCGACCCGGACACGACAACCGACAAGTTGGTTTTTAATCTCGTCGTCGGTTTGAAAGACACTTGGGCTAAAGTCAAAGACAAGTGACGGGAGGTGAATTACATTGCCGAAAATTCCACGCGGCCTGACTGACAAAGACATGGTTCGCAACTACGTCGAAGAGGAGACACTTGAACAGCAACTCCTCACCGCGGCGAA
The DNA here is from genome assembly GCA_947305445.1 of uncultured Selenomonadales bacterium. Lineage (GTDB taxonomy): Bacteria > Bacillota > Negativicutes > Selenomonadales > Selenomonadaceae > Quinella. Next base: position 1,123 of record CAMZDU010000176.1, on the reverse strand, counting down.
GAAGGCCGAGAAACTTCGCGCCATTGCCGAAGCCGAAGCTCCGCCCGCGCCGCTTGCGAAGGCAGGTTTTACGCCCGAACTCACCGATAAACTTGGCCGAGAACTTCTCGCGCTGAAAATCGAACTGTCCAACGCCGGTGTCAAAAGCTACAACTTCAAAATAAAACGCGACGGCGAAAAAATTACTCTGACCGTCACGGATAAAAAACTTTTTTGAAGGGAAGGTAAGTTAATGGAAACAATGACTATCGTGGCGATTGCGATTTTCGTGACCGCCTACGCGCTGATAATTTCCGAAAAGATTCACCGAACCGTTGTCGGACTTTTCGGCGCAATGCTGATGATTTTGCTTGGAATCATCGACCAGGAAACCGCCGTGCACCATATCGACTTTAACACAATCGGATTGTTGATGGGTATGATGATTGTCGTCAACATCACGAGCGAAACCGGCCTTTTTAATTTCTTGGCGATATGGTCGGCGAAAAAAGTTAAAGCGCAACCCGTCGCCCTGCTTGTCGCGCTGAGTACCTTAACTGCCGTTTGCTCCGCACTTTTGGACAACGTGACGACCGTTCTCTTAACAGTGCCGATAACCTTCAACATCGCCGCGCAGTTGAAAGTCGACGTTAAACCGTTCCTTATGGCGCAAATTATCAGCTCCAACATCGGCGGCACGGCAACGTTAATCGGCGACCCGCCAAACATTATGATCGGCTCGGCCGTCGGCTTGAGCTTCGGCGACTTCGTCCTGAACATAACGGCGGTATCAATTTTAATTTTTATTATAACCGTCGCGCTGTTGGTTATGATTTATAAAAATGATTTGCACACGAAACCCGAACTTCAAGATAAAGTCATGCGTCTCAATGAGCACGAGCAAATCACCGACCATTTGCTGTTGAAAAAATGTCTGTTCGTGTTGGCGATAACGATAAGCCTGTTCGCGTTCCACGGCATGCTCGGCCTCGAATCGGCTACGGCGGCTCTGACGGGCGCAAGCTTGCTGTTGCTGATTACCTTCTCGCACAACGAAGAGATGATTGCCAAGATGCTCAGCAAAGTCGAATGGCTGGCAATATTCTTCTTCGGCGGACTGTTTATCCTTGTCGGCGCACTGGTT
>CAMZDU010000175.1 GCA_947305445.1 uncultured Selenomonadales bacterium | reverse complement strand
TTTTCTCACAGAGCTGCCGGTAACCGGCCCTTCTTTTTAACCAATGAATAATTATGAATTCTGAATTCTGAATTATGAATTCTCTTACAGGTTTTCCTTCAGTTCCGCGATTCGCTTCTCCAGCGTCGCAGCCTTCTGCTCCGCCGGTTTCTCTGCAGCTATTTCTTCTGCTGCCGGCTTCTCCTCATCGATCATGAGCGCAGCAACAAGCTCGGCCTTCCGCATCTTCTGATAGTCTTTCATGAACTGCCACAGCACCGGAAATGCCGCAATGCCCGCGATAATTATTCCCGTGAAAATTTTCCAGGGCATGCCGCAGGCGATTACCATTCCGAAAAAAATTGCCATGAAGACCAGCGACGTGCCCAAGTCCGGTTGCTTCAAAACGAGCAGAAAAGGCAAGCCGACATACAACACGACGGGCAACAAATCTTGAATGGTGTTGAGTTTGCCCATGCGGTCTTCGAGTATTGCCGCCATGCAGATTATCATTATGAGTTTGGAGAATTCGGACGGCTGCAAACTTATCGGGCCGATTTGAATCCAGCGTTGTGCGCCAAGTGCCGCGTGTCCGAAAAGCATAACAGCCACCAGCATTATCAGGTTGAAGATATAAAGTTTCTGTCCGTGTTGACTTAGTCCGCGATAATCGAAATTCATAAACAAAATTGCCAGCACTGCGTTGACGACGGCGAAGATGCCCTGCCGCTGAACGTACCAGAAACGCTCTTCGCCGGGCGTGTTGATGTGTGTTGCGCTCGAAATTATTACGAGGCCGTATATTACAATCGCCGTCGACGCCAAAAGTAACGCCAGGTCGATTCGGCGCAGAAGTCTTTTGCTGTCTGCGGAGAAGATTGCCAAGTTTATCGCCTCCAAAAATTTTATGCGCATTGCATTTTCTGCCGCCGTGAAAATTTTCCTTCACGCAGTCGGCAATTATTTTTTTGCAACGGCAAATGATGTTTGATATAATGGCGCGCATAAATAGGACAGGAGGAAATTATTTTGAATGTATTTGATACACTTACGGAACGCGGATTTATTGCACAGTGCACCGACGCCGACGAGGTCAAAAAAATGCTCGGTGAACGCAAGGTGACGTTTTATATCGGCTTCGACCCCACGGCGGACAGTTTGCACGCGGGACACTTTATTGCGCTTATGGCAATGGCTCACATGCAACGCGCCGGTCACCGCCCGATATGTTTGGTAGGCGGCGGCACCGGCACTGTCGGCGACCCTTCCGGCCGCTCGGATTTGCGCAAGGTTATGACTGACGAAGTTATCGAACACAACTGCAACCGCTTTAAAGAACAGATTGCCCGCTTTATCGATTTCAGCGACGGCAAAGCTTTAATGGTCAACAACGGCGACTGGCTCCGCAAGCTCGGCTATATCGACCTGCTACGCGAAGTCGGCGCACATTTTACGGTTAATCGCATGCTCACCGCCGAATGTTACAAGCAACGTTGGGATAAAGGCTTGACGTTCCTGGAATTCAATTACATGGTCATGCAGGCTTACGACTTTTATAAACTCAACGGCGATTACGATTGCATTTTGCAAATGGGCGGCGACGATCAGTGGTCGAACATAATCGCGGGCGTGGAATTGACGCGGCGCAAAACCGGTCGTGCGGCTTACGGCTTGACGAACAAATTGTTGCTCAAAAGCGACGGCTCCAAAATGGGCAAGACTGCCGGCGGCGCACTCTGGCTCGACGCGGACAAAGTTTCGCCGTATGATTTCTATCAGTATTGGCGCAACGTCGACGACGCGGACGTTAAGACTTGCTTGAGTTTGTTGACGTTCGTGCCCATGGACGAAGTTAACCGTTTGTCTGCTCTTGAAGGCGCGGCAATTAACGACGCAAAAAAAATTCTGGCTTACGAAGTCACAAAGCTCGTGCACGGCGAGGAGGCTGCTCGTCAAGCTCAACAGTCCGCCGCAGAAATTTTCGCCGGCCAAAGTTCCGACAACATGCCGACCGTTGAAGTCGCCGATGCCGCCGGTAAAAAACTTCTCGACGTGCTCGCCGGTGCAAAAATCATCAGCTCTAAGGCGGAAGGTCGTCGACTCATTGTGCAGAACGGCTTGACGCTTAATGACGAAAAAATTTCCGACGTTGATTTTGTCTTCGGCGAAAGTGATTTGCCCGCCGTCGTCCGCATCGGCAAGAAAAAATTTTTCAAGGTAGTCAGTCATGCTTAAGAAAATTTTTTCAGCGATGGCGGCCGCTTATCTGCTGATGAACACGTCGCCCGCGCAAGCGATTGATGTCCGCGTCGAAGCCGCCGTTCAATGGGCGATTGACATTGCCACCGACGACACGCACGGCTATTCTCAAGGCGCGGAGAACGCCACGACTTACAATCCCTACACCGGCTCGCGTGAAAGCCCCGACTACGATTGCTCGTCGCTGGTCTATCATGCTTTCGAGCACGGCGGCTTTAAAATTATCGAGGCGTGGCAAAAAAATCCTGCTTATATGACGCGTTACAACTGTCGTCAATACAGCGGCGACGCCGATACGATTTGGGACGACTTGCGCGGTCTCGGCGGCTGGCAAAAATTTTCATGGGCTGAAGTTGCCGACAATCTCCAGCGCGGCGATATCCTCTGCCGTCCGCAATTTCACGTTGCAATTTATATCGGCGACGGCAAAACGGTTGAGGCTCGCGGCGTAAACAATCCCACGGGCAGAGGCCGTTACGAGACCGGCGACCAGGGCGGCGAGATTGATTTTTACGACGCCTATAACCGCGGCTGGACGGAGGTTTATCGCTATGTCGGAGGTTGAAATTGTCGACGGCGCGGAACATCTTGACGACATCAAACGGCTCGTGACGGAGTACTCAAAATTTTTGGGACGTGATTTGTCGTTTCAACACTTCGACGACGAATTGAACGACTTGTCGGTTAAATACACGCCGCCCGAAGGTCGTTTGCTCTGTGCGGCTCTCGACGGCAAAATAATCGGTTGCGTCGCCTATCACAGGCACAACGACAACCGTTGCGAGATGAAACGACTTTTTGTCCGCGAAGGTTATCGCCAACATCACGCGGGCACTAAACTCGTCGAGGCGATTATAAATTTTGCACGCAACGACGGCTTCGCGGAAATTGTTCTTGACACGATAACGCCGCTGAAAAGTGCGATTCGTCTTTACAAAAAGTTCGGCTTTGTCGAGTGCGAACCGTATTACGAAAATCCGATGAGCGACGTGATTTACATGAAAAAAATTTTATGACGGAGGAGCGAAGAAAATGTCCGGACATTCCAAATGGGCAACGATTAAACGTAAAAAAGGTGCCAACGATGCAATTCGCGGAGCAATGACGACCAAAATCAGCCGCGAAATTACCATTGCCGTGAAAATGGGCGGCGCGGATCCGACCGGCAACATGCGCCTTAAACTCGCGCTGTCGAAAGCAAAATCCAATAACGTCACCAAAGACAATATCAACCGCGCAATTCAAAAAGGTCTCGGCGCGTCCGACACGTCCAACTACGAAGAGATTACCTACGAAGGCTACGGACCCGGCGGCGCGGCGTTGATGCTCGATATTCTGACTGACAATCGCAATCGCACTGCGGCGAACATTCGGCATATCTTCAGCAAGCACGGCGGCAATCTCGGCGAGAACGGCTGCGTGTCCTGGATGTTCAAGCAGAAGGCCGTCTTTGTTGTCGACAAGGAGACTTTCGACGACGAAGATGCGCTTATGGAAATTGCCATGGACGCCGGCGCGGAGGACTTCGCGGCCGACGACGACTCCTTCGAGATAACTGCCGACCCCAACGATTTTAACAGCGTTGAAGCCGCGCTTGCCGAAAAGGGTATCGAGACTGCCTCCGCCGAAATTACGCAGGTGCCCGACACGACCGTCACGCTCAGCGACAAAGACGCCGAGAAGATGCAGAAACTTCTTGACGCGCTCGACGAAGATGACGACGT
>CAMZDU010000174.1 GCA_947305445.1 uncultured Selenomonadales bacterium | reverse complement strand
AAGATCTTCATCTTTTGTACCTCCAAATTTTTTGTGATGTGAAAATTTCTGCGTATGCGACAAATTTTCCTGCACCGTAGAAATCGAGCATTCATCGCCGAAAAATTTTTTAAAATTTTTTTTGCCGGCATGCAGGAATTTCGACAACTCGCGGCGAACCACCCCTGCGGGGTTGCGGGGCGGTTGGTTGGAAGCCTTCCGTCAAAACCCTGCGGTTCCGAAAGAAAGTTGAAAACATTCAAGAGTAGACCGGGGGAGGTGCGCCCGTGTGAGTTATCGCGAAGAGTGGTTCAAGCACAACAGTTCGGATCACGGCTGGTACACGTGCGCCAGGTGCGGCAAGAAGATTCGCAAGGCGGATGCAGACATTGATCACATTGTGCCGCAGAAGTACGGCGGCAGTGATCGCTTGTTCAATCTGCAGTGTCTGTGCAAGCATTGCAATCGGTCGAAGCAGGCGAGCTTGCGCGACACTGTGCCTGACCTTGCCAAGACGAACGGCAAGCGGGCGGTGCGCGGTGTTGTCAACGTCGTCAAGAGAGCCGTAACCGGTAAACGTAAATAATTGGAGCGAGCAAACGAATTGCCCGCTCTTTTGTTTGACGGGAGGCGTGCGTTGTGAAGATAATGATGTCGGCGGGCGAGGCGTCGGGTGACGTGCACGGCGCGGGGCTTGCTCGCGAGATACGGAAGCTGTCACCGACAACGGAATTGTTCGGCTTGGGCGGCGCGTTAATGTCGGCGGCGGGCGTGCGGCTCGTGCGCGACTACAAAGATTACAATGTCATGGGCGTCGTTGAGGTCGTGCGGAATTTGCGGCGGATACTCCGACTGCTCGACGACTTAACGGAAATTATCCGTCTGGAGAAGCCGGACTTGCTCGTGCTGATTGATTACCCCGATTTTAATTGGCGACTTGCCAAGCGTGCGAAGAAACTCGGCGTAAAAATTTTGTCTTACATTCCGCCGAGCGCATGGGCGTGGCGAAAAGGTCGTGCCAAGTCGTGCGCGGAGATTGCTGACGTGTTCGTTGCAATCTTCCCGTTTGAGTTGCCGGTTTATCAAGCGGCGGGTGCGAAAATTTTTTTTCTGGGCAATCCGCTTGTCGACACAGTTAAGCCGTCGCTGTCGGCAGTCGAAGCGCGAAAATTGTTCGGCGTCAACGAATCGGAACGAATTGTCTTGCTTATGCCTGGCTCGCGACGACAGGAGATAAAACTTTTACTTCCACCGATGCTCGGCGCGGTGAAGATTTTGTCGTCGACACGTCCGATAAAATTTTTCTTGCCTGCAGCTGACGGCGTCGACAAAGCGAACTTGCAACGGCAGATTGACGCGGCGGGCGTCAACGTGACGATAACGGACTCCGCACGAAGATACGACTTGATGCAGATTGCGGACGCGGCGGCGGCGACTTCGGGCACCGTTGTTTTGGAGGCGGCGTTGCTGAATCTGCCGTGCGTCGTGCTCTACAAAATGGCTCCGCTGAATTTTTTTATCGGCAAGCTTTTGGTCGACATAAAATTTTTCAGTCTGCCGAACATTTTGGCGGACGAAGAAATTTTGACGGAGCTGTTGCAAGAGGCCGTTACTTCCGAACGAATCGCCGACGAAATTTTAAATCTCCTTGACAATCGAGCGCACGTCGTGGAAAAATTGCAGTCGGCTTGCGCCAAACTCGGCACGTCGGGTGCGGCGTCACGCGTCGCGAAAAAAATTTTAGACACGGCGAGAGGTGACAACGCTTGAGATTTGATTTACAATTATTCGCAGTTGAAAAATTGAGCAATCAGACGTCGAATCGACTTCGCAAAGGCATTCGTTCTGTAGTAGGTTTTTGGTAGAATATCTTAAGGAGGCGAGCATGATGATTAAGTCGTTTAAGGTCATGCTTGCGCCGAACAATCGTCAGCGAACGCGTTTATTTCAATTCGCGGGCACGGCTCGTGAGAGGTTCAACTCATGAAAAATTACAGACGACTTTTAGTTTACATTAAACCGTACCTTGGACGCTTGGGCTTGGCGATAATCTGTATAATTTGTGCGTCGGGTGCTAACTTGTACCTGCCGTGGATTATCAAGGACATGATTGACAAAGTTTTGGCCGAGCGCGACATGGCGATGCTAAACGTCATTTCGGTGAGCATTGTCGTAGTGTTTGCCTTCCGCGGTGTTTTCTACTACGGGCAATCGTATTTGGTGTCGTACATTGGTCAACGCGTGGTCGTGGACGTGCGCGAAGTCATGTTCCGAAAATTTCAGCGCATGCCCATGGCTTACTTCGACAAGCATCAGACCGGCGAGACGATGAGTTATCTGACAAACGACGTCGGCGCGATTCAATCTGCGCTCGTCGACAATCTTATCGAGATGTTCACCGAGGGCGCGATACTAATCGGCTCAATCGCGATGATGTGTTATCTCGACTGGAAGCTGACGCTGTTGACGCTGATAACGGTGCCGCTCGTCGGGACGGCTATGCGCATTTTCGGCAAGAAGATTAAATCGTCCAGCCGAGTTATCCAAGAGAAACTTGCCGACATTACGTCGCTATTGCAGGAAAGTATTTCGTCAATCCGTGTCGTGAAATCATTCGTGCGCGAAAATTACGAGATCGAGCGTTTCTGCGTGGAGAACGATTTAAATTTCCGTGCGACGATGAAAAATGTTCAGCAGACGAGTTTGCTCACACCGACTGTTGAATTTTTGGCGGCGGTTGCGGTTACATTGATTGTCTGGTTTGGCGGCTACGAAGTTGTCAACGGCATAATGTCGGCGGGCGCGTTGGTTGCATTTCTTACTTATGCTGTCAACCTTGCCAATCCCGTCAAGCGTCTTTCACGAATCTACGGCAAAATTCAAAAGGCGATGGCGGCGATTGACAGGATATTCGGCGTGCTCGACTTGCCGGAGACCGTCAACGATAAATCCGACGCGATTGACCTGCCGAAAGTTGCGGGGAGCGTTGTCGTTGAGGGCGTGACGTTCAGCTATGACGGCATGCACAACGCGCTTGAGGACGTCAGCTTCACGGTGGAGCCGGGGCAAATGATTGCCTTCGTCGGGCCGAGCGGTGCGGGCAAATCTACAATCGCAAATTTAATTCCGCGCTTTTACGACGTGACGACCGGTTCGATTAAAATTGACGGGCATGACATTCGCGATGTGACTGTCCACTCTTTGCGCGAGCAAATAGGTATCGTGCCGCAGGAGACGTTGCTTTTTTCGACGACGGTTATGGAAAATATTCGCTACGGCCGCCTTGACGCCACGGACGAAGAAGTTATTGCCGCCGCCAAAGCCGCCAATGCCGACCAATTTATCTGCGACCTGCCCGAAGGTTATCAAACGAAAATCGGTGAACGTGGGCTGAACTTGAGCGGCGGTCAGCGTCAACGCATGGCGATTGCGCGGGCTATGTTGAAAAATCCGCAGATACTCATCCTCGACGAGGCGACCAGCGCACTTGACACGGAGAGCGAAAAAATTGTTCAGGCGGCACTTGATGACTTGATGATTGGGCGCACGAGTTTTGTCATTGCACACCGACTGAGCACGATATTTGCGGCGGACAAAATTTTTGTAATCGACAAAGGCCGCATCTGCGAACAGGGCACGCATAAAGAACTGCTTGCGCTCGGCGGCGTCTACAGCAATCTTTACAACATTCAGTTCAGCTCGCTGTAAAAATTTTTAATCGCGTTCAAATGACAAATTCTTGCCGTGTGATATAATTGCAAAAAATTTTCGGAGTGATTAATATGCTGAAAAAATTTTTAACTGCACTGCTGATAAGCGCGTTTGTATTCGGCGCGGCTGACATTCAATCGATAAGTGCAGCTCCTTCCGACGAGACAGGTAAAATTATCGAACATAAACTTGACGGCGACAGCTCCAATCGCCCGACACCGCCGACGGACAAAGACGGCAAGCCGTTGCCTCCGCCGAATGATAATGGCGACAGCTCCAATC
>CAMZDU010000173.1 GCA_947305445.1 uncultured Selenomonadales bacterium | reverse complement strand
TGTCAACGAATCACAGCAACAGCGCGAAGACATACGGCAGGAACGAGAAAAACATGATGCGGACATGAAAGAACTTCGCGGCGAAATACGCGACACGCTCAAAAATATTCAAGGCTTAACGATAGCTTCTATGGTCGGAATTGTGGCAATAGCTGTCGGAGTCCTCGGCTTCCTGTGGTCGACGGCTAGGAACATGGAGCCGCCACAACAAGTTCAGACGCAAGCCGCACGAGTCCGCGAAGATGCAAAATAAAAACTCGTAACTAAAAAATAGCCCTTCCACAGTTTCGGAAGGGTTTTTTATTGGGAGTGATTATGATGAGCAAAAATAATATACGTAAAAAACCGGAATTGAACGAACGGCAAAATCGATTCGTTGATTATTATATCCAGACTACTAACGCTACTGCGTCCGCTAAAAATGCTGGTTATTCCCCGAAAAATGCAATGCAGATTGGTTGCGAATTGCTGAGAAATCCGAAGATACAAATTGCCATCGCAACACGTTTAGCCGAATTGGAATCGGAACGCATTGCAAAGGATAAAGAGGTACTCGAATATATTACGGCGGTTATGCGCGGTGAAACAACAGAAGAAGTGGTTATGAATATCGGAACGGGCAAAGGATTAACTCGCGCCGAAAAAGTCAACGCCAAAGTCGGAGCAAAAGAACGGCTGAAAGCGGCCGAAATGCTTGCCAAAGTTCACGGCATGTTTATCAGCAAGCAGGAAGTCGAATTTAACGGTTCGTTGCCTGTGGTGATTCGTGACGACTTGTGACGAAAACATATAGATTCGCTACCCCACTACCTGGACTTTCGAGATTTGCAGTCACTACTACTAACCCTCCAAAATACAGGAAGTAAATTTCTAATGCGAAGGGCGGCTGTACGTGTTAAAAATTTTTTCGGTGAGTAAATATGATTCAAAATACGGTGAGTAATATTTCAATGCGCGAGGTAGTCGGCGGCGGTTATGACGAATTTTGGCACAGCAAGAAACGTTACGTCGTGTGCAAAGGTTCGCGTGCGTCGAAGAAGTCGACAACGTCGGCAATCAAGCTGATTGTTCGACTAATGCAAATGCCGTTGGCAAATGCGCTGGTTGTGCGTCAAACTCAAGCGACGCTGATGAACTCGTGTTATTCTCAGCTCAAATGGGCGATTAATCGACTCGGTGTGGAAAAATACTGGAAAGCGACGGTCAATCCTCTGCAACTGACGTATCTGCCGACGGGTCAGAAAATAATTTTTCGCGGGTGCGACGACTCATTGAAAATCACGTCAATCACGGTCGAGCGCGGGCATTTGTGTTGGTGCTGGCTTGAGGAGGCGTTTGAGGTCTCCGAAGACGATTTCAACCGCATAGACGAATCATTGCGCGGACAACTGCCCGAAGGTTATTATATCCAATGGCTGATAACGTTCAATCCGTGGAGTTCGTCGAGCTGGCTCAAGACGCGATTCTTCGACAAGCCGAGTGAAAATGTTCTGGCGATGACGACGACTTATCGTTGCAACGAATTTTTGTCGGCTGAAGACCGCGAGCTTTATGAGGAAGTCGAGCGCACAGACCCCGACCGCGCAAAAGTCACGTGCTTCGGGGATTGGGGCATTGAGAGCGGGCAATATTTCAGCATGTGGCGGGAAAGTTTGCACGTTATCAAGCCGTTTGAAATTCCGCACGATTGGTTGAAATTTCGTGCAATGGACTTCGGAATTGCGCGGCCGTATGCGGTTCTGTGGTTCGCAGTTGATTACGACGGAGACTTGTACGTTTATCGCGAGCTGTACGGCTGGGGCGGCAAACCCAACGTCGGCACGGGCGAGACCGCCAAACAGATTGGCGAGCACATAGTCGAGCTTGAATTGCCGGAAGAAAATTTGCGTTACGGCGTGTTGGATTCTGCCTGTTGGTCGAGAATCGGCGTTACCGGGCCGACGATAGAAGAGGAGCTTAACCGCGTGTTGTTGCGAAGAGGCTTGATTCCGTTCATACCGAGCAGTAAAGGACGGCTGGAAGGTGCCAACGCTTTCAAGCAACGGCTAATCGGCAACGCGCTCGAAGACGGCACTTATAAGCCCGCGATAAAATTTTTCTCGACGTGTATACACTGCTTGCGCACAATCCCGATGATTGGTCACGATAAGCACAAGCCCGAATTGCCAGATACCGACGCCGAAGACCACGCTTACGACGCAATAGCCTATGCTTGCCTTTCGCGGCCGTGGACGCCCGTGCGCAAGAAAAAATCCGACTTTGACGATTGGCACAACGATTATGCTCGTTCGCCGTGGACTTATTGAGGTGGTGATGACTTTGGACGAGGAACTGCAAAACATTTTGCCGGAGCCGACGATAAGTCTGGCGCAGTGTCGCAAGTGGTTTCGGGCGGCAGTGAACGGCGGACGCAAATGGCGCGAGGAAGCACGCGAAGATTTTGAGTTCACGGCGGGCAAGCAGTGGACTGACGAGGAAATTCGCACGTTCAAGGAAGACGGCAGACCCGCTATCACAATTAACCTTCCACTTTTGAACATACTCTCCGGCTACCAACGTCTCAATAGATACGACATTGATTTTCTGGCGCGAAGTTCAGATGACGTTGAACTGTGTCAAGTGCGGCGTGGAATTACAAAGTACATCATGGACAGGTGTGATTATAACGCGGTTGAATCGCAAGTATTTCTGGATTGCGCGATTGGCGGGCTCGGTTGGTTTAATGTGCGCTACAAATTCGACCATGAAATTCAGGATGGCGAGGCGATTGTTGAACGCGTCGACCCGTTCGGAATTTACGTTGACCCCGAAGCGCACGAATTGGACTTTTCCGACGCGAATTATCTGATTCGAGCCAAGTGGGTTAGCAAGGACGAACTCAAGCAGGTTTATCCCGAACAAGCCGAGGCCATTGAAAATAATTTCGCGGTTTATGACACGGCCGAGTACGAAAACGACGTGCGCACGGATATTGACCCGCTGTATTATTCGGCGGAGCTGAAAAAAATCCGCGTTGTCGAGTGCTGGTATAAGGAGAGCGTCACGCAAACGATTGTCGGAGCTGACGGGCAACTTGCGCAAATTCCGGTAAATCAAGTCAAGTTGTGCGTGTTCTTCGACCACACGTTGCTTGAGGAAATTCCCAGTCCGTATCAGCACGGCGACTTCCCGTATATCCCGATGATTTATCATTATTACGGTGTCGGCGATGTTCCCGCGGGCTTCGTGCGTGCGATGAAAGACCCGCAACGCGAAGTCAACAAGCGACGCATTCAAGAATTGCACTTGCTCAACACTTCCGCAAACGGCGGCGGCTGGATTGAAGAGGGCGCGATGACGCCCGAACAAGAGGCCGAATTCAAACGCAAGGGCAATTTGCCCGGCCACTTCCAGAAAATCACTCCCGGCAGTTTGGCGCGAATTAAAGAACGCGAGCCGAAAAATCCGCCCGCCGCAATCATCAAAGCCGAGGAGCAAGCGGCCGACGACCTGCAAGCAATCAGCGGCATTAACGAATCACTTTTGGGCGTCGACGTTCCCAGTCAGGCCAGCGGCCGAGCGATTGAATTGCGACAGAAACTAGCCGTGACACACCTCGCAACGATTTTCGATAGTTTAAGACGCGCCAAAAAACGAATTGCAAATCTCTTGTGGGGACGGCGCGGCCACGCGGGAGTTATTCCGCAATTTTACACGGCGGAGAAAGTTTACCGCGTCGAAGGCGAGAACGGTCAGCAATTTATTCCCGTCAATCAGCAAGTCGCCGTGCAAGACCCGATAGCCGGCACAATTTTTAAGACGCTAAACGACCTGTCGCAAGGAGAATTCGACGTTGTAATTAGCGACGTGGAATCTTCTACAACGCTTCGGCAAGCACAACTTTGGAGCCTCGTCGACGCTATAAGCAAACTCGGAATCCCCGCCGATTTGGTTTTCGAGACGATTATAGATTTATCCGACTTACCCAAAAAGAATGATATCAAGTTGCGCTGGCAACAGCAAAAACTTGAAC
>CAMZDU010000172.1 GCA_947305445.1 uncultured Selenomonadales bacterium | reverse complement strand
GCTTTCAGCTTTTAGCTTTCGGGAAAAGTTCCGCTGACAGCTAAAAGATAACAGCTAATCTTATAGCAAATGGCGGTTGCGTTGTCAAATTTCGTTGGCGGCGGCGCGTCAAAAAAATTTTTGCAGATTGCCCTAATCGGTTGTATAATGCACGCGGTTTTTACTTACACACGAGGAGGGAGCAATTTGTTATCAAAAGTAACCAAAATTTACGGCGAGATTGCCGTAGGTCTGGTAATAGGAATTTTGCTGGCGATATTCGTGCCGTTTATCGTGCCGGTTATCGCGGTTTTCGGCAAGCTGTTCGTCAGTGCACTCAAAGGCGTCGCGCCAATTTTGGTCTTCGTGCTGGTTATGAACGCAATGAGCCAAAAATCCGAATCAAACGCGACAATGAAGCCAATAATTCAGCTCTACGTTATTGGAACATTTCTGGCGTCGTTGGTGGCGGTTACAGCCTCTTTCCTGTTTCCGACGAAATTAAAACTCCAGCTCGACGCCGACATGACCATTTCACCGCCGGGCGGCATTATCGAAGTTTTACAGAACGTCATAATGAACGTCGTCGATAATCCGATTCACGCGCTGACGACGGCAAATTATATCGGCATCTTGGCCTGGGGCGTGATAATGGGACTGGCCTTCCGTCATGCGGGCGACGAAGTTCACACGGTGCTTGCCGACTTGGCCAAAGCGGTCACAAAGGTCGTGCAATGGGTAATTCGTTTCGCGCCGTTCGGTATCATGGGTCTCGTTGCGGACGCGATAGCTACCAGCGGTCTTGACGCACTGCTCAGCTACGCAAAATTGTTGGCGATACTTTTGGGCGCGTTCTTCAGCGTGGCGTTGATTATGAATCCGCTGATTGTCTTCTTCAAGTTGCGAATGAATCCGTATCCGCTCGTATTGGCGACGCTTAGGGAGAGCGGCATTTACGCGTTCTTCACACGCTCAAGCGCGGCAAATATTCCCGTCAACATGAGCCTTTGCAAACGTCTGGGCTTAAACGAAGATTTGTACTCGATATCAATTCCGCTTGGCGCGACGATTAACATGGCCGGCGCGTCGATTACGATTGCCGTGCTGAGTTTGGCGGCGGCGCACACGCTTGGAATTTCCGTCGACATGCCGACGGCACTGTTGCTGTGCATAATCTCGACGGTCGGCGCGTGCGGTGCTTCGGGAGTTGCGGGCGGCTCACTGCTCTTGATACCGGTCGCCTGTTCAAGTTTCGGCATTGACAACGACCTGGCAATGCAAGTCGTCGGCGTCGGATTTATTATCGGCGTGTTGCAAGACTCGTGCGAGACGGCGTTGAATTCGTCAAGCGACGCGCTCTTCACCGCCACGGCTGAATTTGCCGAACGAAAAAAACACGGCACGCTCAAGCCTTCCGACTTGACACCGCGAGCCGCCGAATAGTGATTAATAATTAATGGTTAGGGGATAATCAAATGAGCAGACTTCTTATTTCGGACGACCACAAGTCGATTATCATGCTGATTGACGGCAACGGTGCGGACATCTCCGCCGGCGGTAAACCGATGAATTTTTTGACTGCCAACACAACCGACGCCGCACAAGAAAAACACGTTCCACAAGTCACCGTTGACGGTAGAAAAATTTTCGTCAAGGTCGGCTCCGCGCCGCACCCGATGACCGACGCGCATTTGATTCAGTGGATTTATTTGCAAACCAAACGCGGCGGGCAATACGTTCACTTGAGCGCGACCGATAAGCCCGAAGCCGAATTTGTCTTGGCGGACGGAGACGAAGCTGTTGCCGCTTACGAGTATTGCAATTTGCACGGCCTGTGGAAAGTTGACATCGCCTGAAAAATTTTTCCGCGTTGACAGCGCAAAAAAAAATCTGATATTATTCCAACGTGAAAAAAATTTTTTTGAGGCTTGATTGATTAAAGTTATTCGCCGCGCTTAAGCGTTGCAGAAATTTTTTGGAGGCTTGTTTGATGAAACGCGGAGCAATTTTCGACATGGACGGTACGCTTTTCGACACGGAACGATTTTACGCGCAGGCGTGGCTTGACGCGGCCGAGGAATTCGGCGAACGCAGAGAACCTAAACTTCCGGCGGCAGTCAGCGGCACAAATCTTGACGATTACACGGCGCAAGTCATCAAAAAATTTTATCCGGACATCGATACGAAAAAATATATCGCTCGTGTGTTGGAGATTGCCCGCACCGTTCCCGAAAAAAATCTTGAGCTGATGGCCGGCGTCGAAGAAATTTTGTCGTTCTTCAAATCGGAAGGCATCGTCATGGCCGTGGCAAGTTCTGCGCCCGTCGAAGTCATCGAGAAAAATTTGACGCGCTCGAATCTGCGCGGATACTTCAACGCACTTGTCGGCGGAGATTTGGTTTTGCGAGGCAAGCCCGCGCCCGATATTTTCTTGTTGGCCGCCGAGAAAATAAATTTGCCCGCGAGCGACTGTTATATCTTCGAGGACAGCTTTAACGGAATTCGGAGCGCATTTGCATCCGGCGGCGCAGCAATCATGATTCCCGATCAAGTTCAGCCGAACGACGAGATTAAAAATCTTTGCACGGCAATTTTTCCGAGCTTGCACGAGGCGCGACAAGCAATCACGGAGGGACAATTATGACGGTTTCAATCATCATGGGCAGCGACAGCGATTGGCACGTCATGAAGGCGGCAGTAGACACGCTGAAAAAATTTGGCGTCGACGTGGAACTGACTGTTGCTTCTGCTCATCGCACCCCGCAAAAAGTTCACGACGTTGTAAAAAATTCCGACGCGAAAATTTTTATCGCGGCGGCGGGCATGGCGGCTCACCTTGCGGGCGTCGTTGCTAGTTTGACGACAAGACCGGTTATCGGCGTGCCGATTAACTCCGAGCCGTTCAAAGGTCTGGACGCGCTCCTTAGCACAGTGCAAATGCCCGGCGGCGTGCCCGTGGCGACAATGGCCGTCAACGGCGCGAAAAATGCCGCGCTCTTCGCCGTGGAAATTCTCGCGCTCCAAGACGACGCACTTGCCGACAAACTCAACTCTTACCGCGAGCAGATGGCGTCGGAGATTGAACTTAAGCATAACCACATTAAGCAAAAACTTTAAGGAGGCTTCATCATGAATACCAGAACACACGAAATAATTCGCGAGTACATCGGCGTGCTGACGCACCAGGCTCTTAACCGCGAGCTGACTTGGGAGACGGCTGTCGGCGACATGGAGTATCGCTACATTATTAAAGAGTTGTTGCCTGACGGAACTGTCGGCAAAGATTTACTCGGCGTGTCGTATCGCATGCGCTCGGTTGACAGCGTTGATCTCACAATTAACGGCGAGACCTTCCGCACGCGCAATAAACCCATTATCGAACGCGTCGGCATGCTTTTCCGAATCATCAACTACGAGAAAAAAGACAACGTCATCAGCGACAACACGATTAAGTACATGCGCCAATACGTCAACGAAAACAGATGATTTCAATTAGGAACTTCGCCAATTAGGAATTAGGAATGATACGGCAGTTAAAACCACAACTCAAACAATTCCTAATTCCTAATTGCAAATTCCACATTGAAAAAAGGGGTGATTTGTAATATGTCAACGGTGGTTATCAGCGGCGCACAGTGGGGCGACGAGGGCAAAGGCAAAATCGTCGACTACCTGGCGCAACAGGCGGACACGGTTGTCAGATTTCAAGGCGGCAGCAACGCCGGTCACACCGTAGCCGTCGGCGGCGAAGAATACAAACTTCGTCTCCTGCCGTCGGGCATTTTGTACAAAGGCACGACCTGCGTCATCGGCAACGGCGTCGTCGTCGACCCGCAGTGCCTGCTCGAAGAGCTTGACTCAATGACTGCCCGCGGCGTCGACACGTCCGGTATCAGACTTTCAAATCGCGCTCACGTCGTCATGCCTTGGCACAAACTCCTTGACGAGCTTGGCGAAGAATTGCGCGGCTCAAATAAAATCGGCACGACCAAACGCGGAATCGGTCCTTGCTACATCGACAAGGCGGACAGAATCGGCATTCGCGTCTGCGACCT
>CAMZDU010000171.1 GCA_947305445.1 uncultured Selenomonadales bacterium | reverse complement strand
AAAGCAAAAAGCCCGCCTAAGGTTATTCCGAAACGGGCTTTGTCTACAAACTGAAATCCCCGACAGCTCATCGGGGATTTTTTTGTTGTTGAAGTTGCTGTTGTCAGCGACGACGCCGGCGGAAGTAAAGCCAAGCAATTATCACGACGCTGACAATGATGAAGGCCATGCTGAATTCGTGACCGAGTTCGAGCAGATATTCCCAGTTGTCGCCGAGCATGACGCCCGCCCAAAGTATCAGCGCAGTCCACGGCAAGGAGCCTGCGAACGTGTAGAATAGAAATTGCTTGAAATTCACACGGGCGAAACCTGCCGGCAACGATATAAACGTCCGCACGACCGGCAACATGCGGCTAAAAAATACGGCGCGTATTCCGTATTTGTCGAACCACCGTTGCGCCAAGTCGACATGCGATTTTTTAATAAAGAAATATTTTCCGTACTTGTCGACGAATTTTCTGCCGCCCGTTGCGCCGACGACATAAGCGAAAATCGAGCCGACCATGCCGCCAATCATTCCCGCAATCATCGCGCCGGTGAAAGTCATTCTGTCCGCGCTGACCAGATAGCCCGCGAAGCCGAGAATCAATTCACTGGGCACGGGAATGCACGCGTTTTCCATTGCCATGAGAATTGCAACGGCGAAGTAGCCCCACGCGTCGATAAAATTTAGAAAAGCTTGAGATATTTGCTCCAATTAATTGTCTCCTTCGGCGGCGGGAGTTTCGTCGGGCGCGGACTGTTTAACCGGCGGAGGAGCGTCAACTTTCGTGGGCGCGGAAATTTTTTCGTCGAAGTCTTTGAAGTCGTCGCCGTAGCCGTAATGCTCGATAACGTAATCTAAATCTTTGTCGCCGCGTCCGCTCAAGTTCACGAGAATCGAGCCGTTGCCCATCTCTTTTGCGCGGCGCATGGCGTAGGCGAGCGCGTGAGCACTTTCGAGCGCGGGGATAATTCCTTCGTAGCGGCTGAGCTTGAAGAACGCGTTAATCGTCTCCAAGTCCGTGGCAACGTCGTATTTCACGCGGCCGATTTCACGCAGGAAAGCATGTTCGGGACCGACGCTGGGATAATCCAATCCGCTGGCGATTGAGTACACCGGTGCGGGCTGACCGTCCTCGGATTTGAGCATGATTGAGTCGAAGCCGTGCATGACGCCTTCGGTGCCGTAAGTCATTGACGCGGCATGGTCACCGATTTTGTCACCGCGGCCGAGCGGTTCGACGCCGACAATTTCTACGGGGTCATTGAGGAACGGCAGGAAGAAGCCGATTGAATTTGAACCGCCGCCAACGCACGCAGTCACGACATCGGGCAGGAAGCCCATCATGTCTTTGAACTGAGCGCGAGCCTCTTCACCGACGACCATTTGAAAATCGCGCACCATCATCGGGAAGGGGTGCGGACCGACTGCCGAACCTATGCAGTAAATCGTGTCCTTGTAGTTCTGCAGATAATCTTCAAACGCGGCGTCGACTGCCTCTTTAAGCGTCTTAAGCCCGGTCGAAACGGGCACGACCTGTGCGCCGAGAATTTTCATGCGGGCGACGTTGGGAGCTTGCTTGGCAATATCGACTTCGCCCATGTAAATTGTGCATTCCAGCCCGAAGAACGCCGCAGCAGTTGCAAGTGCCACGCCGTGTTGACCTGCGCCCGTTTCGGCAATGATGCGATGCTTGCCCATGAACTTTGCAAGGAGGCCTTCGCCCATGCAGTGGTTAATTTTGTGTGCGCCAGTGTGATTTAAATCTTCGCGCTTGAGATAAATTTGACAGTTGCCGATTTTGCGGCTGAGTGTTTCGCAGTGATAGACGGGTGTCGGGCGTCCCTGAAACTCGCGACGAATTCTGCGCAACTCGTTGATGAACTGCGACGAGTGGCAAATTGTCATGTAAGCCTGCGTTATCTCCTCCATTGCCGGCACGAGTTGGCTAGGAAGATATGCGCCGCCGAAACGTCCGAAGCGTCCCGATTGCGACGGATATTTTTTCAAGTAAGTCGAGTAATCCATGATTAAACCTCCGAATAAAAATATTTCGCGTTCGATTGGGTTTTACCAGATCCTCTCAGGCGCCGAAGCGCCACGTAAAATATTTTTTCGAGTAAGTCGCAAACATGATTAAACCTCCTAAAACAAAATGCCCCGCAATATTCGTCGCAAAACATATTAAATCCTTTTTTTGTTGTCACGGAAAGTTTGACGCTCGTCAACAAAAAAACCGCTCGCAAAATTTTGGAGCGGCTGAAAATTTTTATGACACGCTATTTTTTGCCTTTGATGTCCGAAGCGCAATGCGGACACTTTGTAGCGTCGTCTGCAACGACTTCACGGCAGAACGGGCATTTGCGCGGATCGGGCGGCGGCGGCGGCGGTGCGGGCATGAAACGATTGACTTGCTTAATTAAAATGAATATCGCTACCGCGACGATTAAAAAGTCCAAACACACGTTCAGGAACGCGCCGTAAGCGATAACCGGTGCTCCGGCCTCTTTGGCCGCGGCAAAGGATTCGTATTCGACGCCCGACAGATTGATATAGAAGTTCGAGAAGTCGACTTTGCCGAGCAACAGACCCAGCGGCGGCATTAAAATATCGGACGTGAACGACGAGACGATTTTGCCGAACGCCGCACCGATGATAACGCCCGTGGCCATGTCGACCACGTTGCCGCGCATGATAAATTTTTTGAACTCGTCTAACAAAATAATTCCCTCCAGTTAGTCAATGACCCCATAATATTTCAGCAAGGCTTGCGTGCCCAAGTTGCCTTCGCCCGCAGACTCCATCTTGCGCACCTCGTGAAGGATAATTGCCAGCATCGGAAGCGACGTGCCGTAAGCCGTGGCAGTCTCGTTGCCGATCGCCAAATCTTTGCCTAAGTGTTTGAGCATGAAGCCGGGATTGAAATCGCCGTCAAGCCCTCTGCGTGTGACGTTCGTCATTTGGAAGGAAGTCGCCGCGCCGGCTGAAATTGCCGCGTAAACTTTTTCCACGTCGAGACCGGACGCTTTGGCATAGGCGAAGGCCTCGCACGCGCCGACCAATGCTCCGGCCACAGCGATTTGATTGCAAGTTTTGGTCTTCTGACCCGCGCCGGCCGAGCCTTCGTAGACAATGTTTTTGCCCATTGCCGCGAAGACGGGTTGCAGTGCGTTAAAATCTTCCTCGTCGCCGCCGACCAGGATTGATAGCGTGGCGTTGCGTGCGCCGACGTCGCCGCCCGTGACAGGTGCGTCAACCGCATGCAGACCTTTGGACGAAGCCGCCGCAAAAATTTTCTCGGCAAGAATCGGTGACGAAGTCGTCATGTCGATGAGATACGCGCCGCGTTTGGCTGACTCGACAATACCGCCCGCGCCCAAATAAATCGCCTCAACGTCCTTGGGATAGCCGACGATGGTTATCACGACATCTTGATCCGCCGCAAGCTCGCCGACCGTATCATACCAATGTGCGCAGCGTTCGATGAGGGCTTGCGCTTTGGACTTCGTGCGATTGTAAACGCTTAGCTCGAAGCCGGCGTCCATAAGATGCCCCGCCATTGCCGCGCCCATGATGCCCGTGCCGACGAAGCCGATTTTTTTCAAAGCAGACATTTATATCACCTCTTTCACGCGGCGCAGTATAGCACCTTGTCAAATAACTTTCAAGACGGCGCGACAGGTTTTGACGGCTTGACGATTTTTTATCCGAAAATAGACGAGAATACCCCCGCCAGGCGGTGGGATGAATCGCCACTTGACTTTGTAAACTCAAAAAGATATATTTTCGACTGTGGAGGACTACCACGTTAAAAAAGTGTACTCAATATCAACGGTTCGTAGCTTGCCAACAGTGTAACCGTTTTTCTCATGAATTCCACGCCTCTACAGGCGGGGGAGGTTCAATGACACTTGCGAAGTATTATTCAATTCGCGGTATGGTTCCAAGAAGTTTTTGAAGGCGTTTGACAGTTAAGAAAAACTGCTAACAAATTATAAAAGCCTAAAATTTTTATAAGGAGGTGAAGTCCGTTACTGCAAACTTTTTATAAGTTCTCAGTAACGG
>CAMZDU010000170.1 GCA_947305445.1 uncultured Selenomonadales bacterium | reverse complement strand
CTTACATGATTGCCGCCGCAATGACACGCGGCGACGTCTACATTGCCAACGCCATAAGCGAGCACCTCAAGCCCGTTATCGCCAAACTTAAAGAGGCCGGCGTCACGGTTGTCGAGGACGTGGACGGAATTCGCGTCATTTGCGACAGGCGGCCGCGTGCCGTCGACATAAAGACGTTGCCTTATCCCGGCTTCCCAACCGACATGCAGGCGCAGTTTATGGCGATGCTGACAATTTCCGAAGGCACGAGCATGGTTACGGAAACCGTCTTCGAGAATCGGTTCATGCACGTCGACGAATTGCGGCGCATGGGCGCGAAGATTAAAATTGACGGACGCACTTCCGTCGTCGAAGGCCAACCGAAATTGACTGGCTGTCAAGTCAAGGCGACTGACCTTCGGGCGGGCGCGGCGATTGTTCTGGCGGCTCTCGTTGCCGAAGGTGAAACGCAAGTCGGTTACATTCACCACATCGACCGCGGCTATGATAATCTTGTTCAAAAACTCGTCAGTCTCGGCGCGGACATAAAACGTGTCGATAATTAAGCCGAATTGAACTGCGGCAAATAATTGCAAAGTAAAATTCACCAAAATTTTTCGTCGCTCAGAAATTTTGTCACGTAATGACAAAATTTTTTTTTCACCGTTGACAAGCGTTAATGTATTTTCAAATTTTTATGTGGAGCGTGTTGTAAGTGCACGACAAAAAATTTTATCGCTCCGAACTCAAACGCGCACTCCGCATGCAACGATTGATAACGTTGCTGTTCGAGGCGGAAGCGTGCGGAGTCTTCGAGTTGGTCGGCGAGGACGCGCAAGCCAAAGAAACTTTGACGGCGGGTAATTCCTTCTTCGACAAAAGTTATTTCGGCACGCGGGTTTTGATTCTGGCACCGCACCCCGACGACGAGATAAACGTTGCCGGAAATATGATTCTGACTTTGGCGGCGGCCAAGGCTGAAATCTTCGTCGCTTACTCGACCAACGGCGACTTCGAGCAATCGGCGCAGATTCGTGCCCGCGAGGCCGTCGACGCGCTGAAAATTTTGGGCGTGCCCCGCGAGCAAATAATTTTCCTCGGCTACGGCGACACCTACAACGGCAAAGGCAAGCCGCATGTTTTTTCCGCGACGACGCCGACGACTTCTCCCGCCGGCCGCAACGAGACCTATGCCGCAGAAAATTTCGTCGACTACGCGAAAAAAACTTTCGGACGACACAGCTCCTACACGCGAAAAAATTTCAAGCACGACTTGAAAAGTCTTCTGCTCGAATTGCGGGCGAATATAATTTTCTGCGTCGACTTCGACAGCCACGCCGACCATCGCGCCTTGTCGATTTTGTTCGAGGAGGTCATGGGCGAGATTTTTTCGGAGCGCAGTGATTATCGTCCCGAAGTCTACAAAAAATTTGCATACGCGACCGCCTTCAACGCCGCGCCGGATTTTTACGCGCCGAATCTTTTGTCGACGCCAAAGCCCAAAGTCGGCGAGACCGACACTTACGATTTCGACATAATCGACCGCGCAAATTATCTGTGGTCAAGCCGCGTGCGCTTCCCCGTCGCCGAGCCGTGTCGTCGCACGTTGCTAAAGGAAAATCCCGTTGCCGCGGCAGTCTTCGCGCATAAATCTCAGCACAACGAGTGGAACGCCTTGCGGATTTTAAATTCCGACGAAATTTTTTTCGAGCGGCGCACCGACAGTCAAACTTTTGCCGCGAAAGTTGAGGCCACTTCCGGCGACGCGGACAAGGTTCGCGACTTCAAGATAATTGATACGACCGACATTGACGCTTGCCCCGCCAAACTCGGCAACAGTCTTTGGCGTCCGACGGCGGACGACATTCGGCGAAAAATTTTTTTCACATGGGACGAGCCGGCGCAAGTTCGTAGAATTGTTATTCACGGCAACGCGCTTGACGAAGAGTCCGCGAAAATTTCTTTGCGCCTGGAGTCGGCCGACAGTCGTGCCGTCGTTGACAAGTCGGGAATTTATTTAGATAATATCAAAAATCTCGACGCGGAGCTTCCCTGTCGCGGACGGCCGCTCGTCATCGACACGGAGAAAATTTTTGTCACGCGTGCGGAACTGACTGTCCTCGACGCGGGAAAAAATTTCGGTTTGTCGGAGGTCGAATTCTTCGCCAACGCCGAGCCACTTAGAAAAATTCCGCCGTTCATCAAACTCACCGTCAACGATAATTTTTTTTACCGCTTCGCCGTGCCGTATGAGGTCGACAAAATTTCTGTCGGACTTTACCGTTTCCACGTCGACGAGCCTGTTAAAATTACCGCTGTCGCCGACGACGAGGAAATTCTTTCGGAGGTCGTCACGGACGACGAGCTGATTTTAAACTTCGGCAAGGCGACTGAAATTGTTTTGACGGCTGAAGTCATCGGCTCGGACATTTACGACCGCGCAATCATTCGCCGCGTCGGAGATTTTTCGCAAATTCAGCTGAAAGTCTGGCAGTGGCTCGACAAGTTGCGTGTGCATAAAATTCGGAAAGTCGACCGCAATATATCAATCAACCTGTTGTGAGTGTACAAAACAATTAGGAATTATGATTCGGTGGTTGCGGTTGACGGCGATAATACAACTCAAACAACCCCTAATTAAAAATGCGGCGGTCGCAAATTCTGTTCATCATTCACCGTTTGTTAAAGGTTTACCGATATGAGCGATATAATTACAATAGACGAGCAACTGTTAATCGGAGCGGGCGGCCATCAGGCAACTTACATTCACCCGCGTGACCAAACGAAGTGCATTAAAATTCCACATACGCCCGACGACGGCGACGTCCGCAAGGAGATGCGCTATCGCAAATCCTGCGCGGCAAAGCTTGAACGTTCACGGCTCGTCACGAAATTTTTCGGGACGGCCGAGACGAATTTGGGGCTTGGTTATATTTTCGAGCGTGTCCTCGATTATAACGGCAAGACCGGCCGCGACTTGAAAGAATTCCTGCCGAAGGTCAAGCCAGACGCCCGCACACTCCAAAGAATTTGGACTGTTATGCTTAATTTTAAATCGGATTTTCTGCACGAAAACATAGCAATCGTCGACACGGACATCACAAATTTTATGGTGCAGGAGCCTGCGCCCGGTGTCTATCGCGTGCGAATCGTCGACAACATCGGAACGCCCGTGCTAATCCCGCTGGTCTACTGGTTCGAGTTTGCGGCGGCGTGGAAAGCTCGGCGTTACTGGAATCGAATCGTAGCTTGGCTTGCGGAAAATTATTCGGAAGTCATAACGGCGGAATTCGCCGCGCAACTCAAGGCGCAATGATTGGAGGTTCACCCATGGGAAAAATTTATTCGAGTGTCACGGAACTTATCGGCAATACTCCGCTCCTCGACGCGAAAAAATTTGCCGAGACCGTCAACTTCAACGGCCGTTTGCTCGTCAAGCTTGAGTACTTCAATCCGGCCGGCTCCGTCAAGGACAGAATTGCAATCGCCATGATTGAACAGGCTGAACGCGACGGCAAATTGAAGCCCGACTCCGTGATTATCGAGCCGACTTCGGGCAACACGGGTATCGGCTTGGCAAGCGTGGCGGCCGCGAAAGGTTACCGTGCAATTTTCACCATGCCCGAAACGATGAGCGTCGAGCGTCGACAACTGCTTAAAGCTTACGGCGCGGAAATTATTTTGACCGAAGGCTCCAAAGGCATGAAAGGCGCGATTGCCAAAGCCGAGGAACTCGCCAAAGAAATTCCGAACGCATTCATTCCGTCGCAGTTCACCAATCCCGCGAATCCCGCCGCGCATGTGGCGACGACCGGCCCGGAAATTTGGCGCGATACTGACGGCGCGGTTGACGTCTTCGTTGCGGGCGTGGGTACGGGCGGAACTCTGTCGGGCGTCGGAAAATTTTTAAAGTCTAAAAATCCCGCTGTTAAAGTTGTCGCCGTCGAGCCGGCAACTTCGCCTGTGCTGTCGACCGGCAAAGCGGGTGCGCACAAAATCCAAGGCATCGGCGCGGGCTTCGTTCCCGACACACTCGACACGACGATTTACGACGAAATTGTTCCCGTTGCCAGATCGGAAGAGCAC
>CAMZDU010000169.1 GCA_947305445.1 uncultured Selenomonadales bacterium | reverse complement strand
CGAAAGTTTGAGAGAACCGTTGACGACGCTTGACTTGCCCAAAGGAATTATCGACTTGGAACCGGAAGATATTATGCCGTTCATCACGACGGAGGATATTGCCGAAATTGATTCGGTGCTCGGCACTTACAGCACTTATTATTATCCCGGCGACCGCGGCGACAACATTTGGCTTGCCGCAAATTCAATCAGCAACAAAATCGTCAAGCCCTCGTGGACGTTCTCGTTTAACGATACCGTAGGCGAGCGCACGTGGAGCAACGGTTACAAAGTCGCGGGCGTCATCATTAACGGGCGACCCGACGTCGATTACGGCGGCGGAGTTTGCCAAGTCAGCTCCACGCTCTATAACGCCGTTTTGCTTGCCGGATTGACGCCGACCGAACGCACGCCGCACTTTTTCCAATCGACGTACATTGCGCCCGGCAGAGACGCCACCGTTGCCGACGGACAGATTGATTTCAAATTCCGCAACGACCTGCCGCACAACGTCTATCTTCTCGCCGAAGCTTACGGCTCGACGTTAAGTGTCTTTGTCTTGGGCACGAAGGCGGATTTGGGCGGCGCGGATATTTCCCTCGAAACCGACGGCTCGTATATGTCGCCGTCGCTGTATCGTGTCTGGTACAACGGCAACGAAGTCATAAAGAGCGAATATCTGCACACCGACGTTTACGAGACGCCCAAGCCTGCCGAACCGAACAGACGATAACCAGGAGTGATTTATTTTGACAAATAAAGTTGCCGCAGCAATGAGCGGAGGTGTTGACAGCTCGTTGACTGCGGCACTTTTGCTTGAGCGCGATTTTGAAGTTATTGGCGTGACGATGCTCCTTTCAGACGACGAGAAAAATATTGTCGACGCCAAAAAAGTTTGTGAGCACTTAAGGATAAATCATCACGTCGCCGACTTCAGAAAAATTTTTCGTACGCAAGTCGAAGATTATTTCGTCGCGGAGTATCTGCGCGGCCGCACGCCGAATCCTTGCGTCCGTTGCAATCGCGAAATAAAATTCGGTGCGCTGTTCGAGTTCGCGACTTCAATCGGCGCAAATTTCCTGGCAACGGGACATTATGCGCAAATTGTTTTCGAGGACGAACGCTTCAAGCTTAAACGTGCCGTTGACGAGCGCAAGGATCAATCTTACGTGCTCTACAATTTGACGGCGGACAAGCTTGCCAAAATTCTTCTGCCGCTCGGAAATTTTTCAAAATCGGAGACGCGCCGCCTTGCCGAGGATTTGAACTCGCCCGTTGCGAAAAAACCCGACAGTCAAGAAATTTGCTTCGTGCCCGACGACGATTACAAAAGTTTCATAGCGAGCCGCAAGCCTGATGCGAAAGCTCTGCAAACGGGCAATATCGTCGACGCGGACGGAAAAATTCTGGGTGCTCATCAAGGCGTTGCCAACTACACAATCGGTCAGCGCAAAGGGCTTGGCATTGCCGCGCCGCACCCGCTTTACGTCACGAGCTTGAACGTCGACAATCGGCAAGTCGTCGTCGGCACGAACGATAAACTTTTTACCGCGACGCTTACGGCTCACGACGTGCACTGGATTTACAAGCCGCGCTTGCCGAAAACTTTGCAAGCGAAGATTCGATACGGTTCGCGCCTTGTCGAGTGCACCGTCACCGAGGAGAAAAATTTTTTGCGGGTAACTTTCGCCGAACCGCAACGAGCCGTCACGCCCGGACAATCGATTGTCTTCTACGACGGCGCGGAAGTTTTGGGCGGCGCGATTATCAATTCTAATTGATTCTAGAGGCCGATTAATTTTTTTCAATTCGTGAAGAACATGTGCGACACGGGAGCCGCAATCAGTAAACTAATAATCGTGCGCTCCAAGAAGAGTATAAACAACTCCGGCAGGTTGACGGGAATTTTCGAGCCGAGGATAAGCCCGCCGACTTCCGACAGATAAATCAGCTGCGTGACGGAAATTACCGCCACGATAAATTTCGCCATGGGGCTGGTGATTGTGCCCGCGGCGAGCACCGACGGTGTAAACATGTCCGTGAAGCCGACTATCATTGTCTTAGAAACTTCAGTGGCTTGCGGCACGTCCAAAACCTGCAACAGCGGCAGGAACGGCAAGCCGAGCATATCAAAAATCGTCGTGTGATTGGCCAGAACGAGCGCAAGCGTTCCTATGCACATGACAACGGGCAACACTCCGAACCACATGCCGGCCGCGTTTTTGAGTGCGCCCTCAAAAAATTGTTTAACGCCGCGATGTTCCGCAACACGTTGACGGGCAAGCGCAATGCCGTACTGAAATGAAGTCGTATAACCTTCGGGGAGCGATTCACCCATCGCTTTGCCCTCGACAAGATATTCGTCCTTCTTCAGGCTAAGCGGCGGGATTCGCGGCAGGATTAACGCGCAGACGATACCGATTGCGCAGATGAGCAGATAATATAATCCGAAATATTCCATTAAGTCGACTTGCGCCAACACGACGATTGAAAACGTAATCGACACGGCCGAAAACGTCGTCGAGATAATCGCCGCCTCGCGCTTAGAGTAGTAGCCGCCTTCGTATTGGTTGGCCGTGAGCATGACGCCGAGCGTGCCGTCACCAATCCAGGACGTGATGCAGTCGACAGCGGCGCGGCCGGGTATCGTGAACAGCGGCCGCATTATTTTTGTCAACATTGCGCCGATAAACTCCAGCAGTCCGAAGTCGAGCAACAGCGGCAGTAAAAGTCCCGCCAGAAAAAAAATTACGACGAGCACGCTGAGCAAATCGTTTAGTACGAAGCCGCCGTTGTCGCCGCTCGTGATTAAGCCTATGGTGCTGTCGGGATTGTCCACGTCGACGCCCAAATACGTCAGCCAAATAAAAATCGCGCCAAATATCCGAATTACGACCCAAATTGCCGTCGTCGAGAAGGTATTTGCTACAATCGGATACGTCGCGATAAAGTTCGGCTTGCTGAGAAAAATTATACCGAGTATGGCCGACAACGTAACGATGCCGACGCACAATGTCGGCAACAGCTCGCCGATTGCGTTGCTTATCATATCCGCCACAATTTTGACGACGATTGTCCAGCTGCCGTCGTACTGCACGGGAATCATGAACAAAATTATTCCGATGATTGACGGCACCAAAAAGCCCGCCAGAGACCCCTGTTGTTTGGTTTCCATTTCAATCCTCCTTAGTGTTGCGAAAAAAATTCTGTTGCAAGTAATCCGAGCCAAAACGTGCCGCCGGAAACTCCCCCGTGGGGAGGAAGGCGGCACACACATATTTTTTGTGCAGTTTTAAGTCAGTTTATTTTTCAGTTGTCGTGGCGAGGCGTAAAATCTCTGCAACAACCTCGTCAATCGTCATGTGCGTAGAATCTACCGGCACGGCGTCTTCGGCTATGGCAAGCGGCGCAATTTCTCGCTCGCTATCTTGTTTGTCGCGCAGTTTGATTTCTTCAGTTATCTGCGCCAAATTCGCCGCCGAACCTTTTGCACGTAGCTCCTCGAAACGTCGACGCGCCCGCTCCTCAACCGAAGCCGTCAAAAAAATTTTTAAGTCAGCATTCGGAAGAACTTGCGTCCCGATGTCGCGTCCGTCCATTATCACCGAGCCGCGGGCAGCCATTTGCCGTTGAAGCTCCGTCAATTTTTTGCGGACGAAACCAAACTTTGCCACGTCTGACGCGCCGCGGCTGACTTCAGGCGTGCGAATTTCCGTCGTGACGTTGCGGCCGTCAAGATAGACACGCGCCGCCTCGTCGAGTTCGATTTTAATATTGTCGACCAATTCTTCGCTGAGCGGCTGACCGTCGAGCAAAACTTTCAGCGCGACCGCCCGATACATTGCGCCGGTGTCGATGTAAGTGTAACCGAGTCGAGCCGCCGCGATTTTGGAAACGGTGCTTTTGCCTGCGCCGGCCGGACCGTCCACTGCAATAATTTTTTTCATGTGCGATTCTCCTTAGTTCCTACTTCCTATCGTCGTGACACTCCCCACGCCTAAAGGCGGGGGTTTCTGATTTTCAATTAAATATTTTCGGCTCGACATTAACTGTCGCACGGTCTGACGAACACTTGTTGCCGCCAACATTTAACAAAATCAGCAACGCGACTTTCGTC
>CAMZDU010000168.1 GCA_947305445.1 uncultured Selenomonadales bacterium | reverse complement strand
TAAGGAGCGGCACGGCAATCATTCAGGCAATCATGCGCGGGACCAGCAGATAGTATAAGGGACTGACCGCAATAACTCTATGTGCGTCGATTTGCTCGGTGACTTTCATTGTGCTTATCTCGGCGGTGATTGCCGCGCCAACCCGACCCGCGCACACAACGCCGACCAGAACCGGTCCCAGCTCCCTGCCGATTGCAATGGCGATTATCCCACCGACAGTCGATTGTGCGCCGAAACGAATGAACTCGTGCGCCGTCTGCAAAGTGAAAACCACACCCGTAAACAACAGCGTCAACGACACGATTGTCAGCGAGTCAACGCCAAGGTGAGCCATCTGCGCGATGATGTGACGGAGCCGCGGTTTGTACTTTAGCTGTTTCATTGTGTCGACGTAGAGTAAAACTATCGTGCCGACATCTTCAAAGCGTCTTATTACGAATGCGCCAATTGTCTCGAAAAATTTCGTCAGCAATGCGCCGCCCCCCAAATTAATTAGGAATTCTGCTTCCCTAAGTTCGCTCAGTCCTTCGGCGAATCATTATAGCATAAAATTTATTTGCATATGGATAGCGGCTGAAAAAATTTTTTCGCCGACGAAAATTTGACAGCGGCACGTCAATCATTTAAAATTCATTAAAACATCGCGGAGGTGAATCGATGCACAAAAAGTTTTTGTCAGTCGTTGCAATCTTGCTCGCGACGTATTTTTTG
This sequence comes from uncultured Selenomonadales bacterium, assembly GCA_947305445.1. Taxonomy (GTDB): domain Bacteria; phylum Bacillota; class Negativicutes; order Selenomonadales; family Selenomonadaceae; genus Quinella. The sequence continues at coordinate 3,395 of CAMZDU010000168.1, read as the reverse complement.
ATAAGCGTGCCGGCTGTCCAGAAAAAATTTTTGTATCCGTTCCCATACCGCACGACGATTGAAAATTACTCGGTGCGCTGGAAAGTCGACAAGTTCCTAGCCGTTTCCGTCATGAAGGTCGAGAGCAATTTTTCCGAGGCGGCGCACTCTCGTAGCGGCGCAGTCGGTCTTATGCAAATCATGCCGGAGACTGCCGCGTGGATTGCTTATCAGCTCGGTGAAAAGCCCGAAGGAATTGCCGACGACATTAAAAATCTGCGCGACCCCGACACAAATATTCGCTACGGCACGTGGTATCTGGCGGAGCTTGAAGACGAATTCAACGGCAATGACGTTTTAGCTTTGGCGGCCTACAACGCTGGACGCGGAAACGTTCGCGAGTGGATGGAAAAAAATCATTGGAGCGAAAATTTTTCCGACGTCGACAAAATTCCCTACGCCGAGACCCGCGACTATGTCAAGCGCGTGCTCCGTTGCCGCGAAAAATATTCCGCGCTTTACAATTCGCGAGAACTCCTCGCGACGCCGATTGCCCTGCGTGAATTGCGTTTCGTTTGTCTGAGAATCATTGAGTAGCAATAGAAAAATCTTTTCGTCCGCCGACAGGTGGAGATGACTTCACTGCCGCTGACGGCAATTTTTTTTTTGAAGGCGGCTGATTTTGACAAGCCGCCGTGATTTGCGCGGACTTTTAAGCGGTTGCCTTGACGATACCGAAAATATGATTTATTATGCTTTAGATTAACCATTGATTAAAAGCGTTCCGGAATGGAGTTGAAAGACTTGCAAAGATTGTTTGCGAAATTATTTTTGGCACTCATGCTGATATTATTCGCCGCGCCGCGCACGGCTCTGGCAATGCCGGAAATTTTCCCGTTTGACCAAATTAAAAGCGGCATGACCGGCAAGGCTTACACTGTAGTTGACGGCTCTGGCAAAATCGAACAGTTCAACGTTAAAATCGTCGGTGTGACGGACGAAGGCAAAGGCTCCAAGCGCATGATTATGGCGTCGGCCTCCGGCGAAGTCATTCGGCGCACGGGCGGTATCCTGCAGGGCATGAGCGGCAGTCCCATTTATATTAACGGCAAACTCGTCGGCGCATTGTCCGCCACGCTCAAGGAGATGGATCCGTACACGTTCTTTATCACGCCGATTGAAAACATGCTGGAGATGTGGACGTTGCCCGACCCGAAATCTCAAGTCAACTATTTTAAATTCGCCAAGGAGCAGGAAGCTCAAGCGGCCGACGAAAATAAAAACGATTCAACCGACGCGGCCAATACAGATGCGACTGACAATGAGCCGAACGAACAATCCGACGACGATTCGCAACTTGAGGAGCTGGGCGCGTTATATTTCAGCGGCTTTGACACGAACGGAGCAAAATTTCTCCGGCGCGAACTTCAGCCGCTCGGCTTGAAAAAATTGCAAGCTACTCCCGCCTCGGTTGAACGCGGCTTGGATTTAAACGCGACGCTCGAACCGGGTTCCGCACTCGGCGTGGCGATTGTTTACGGCGATTTTTCGCTCGGCGCAACGGGCACGGTTACGGCCGTTGACGGCAAGAGGATTCTTGCCTTCGGGCATCCATTCACGCATTCGGGCAACGTAAATTATTTTATGACTGATGCGTCGGTAATCGGCTCGGTCAGCGGACTCACCGGCAACGGCGTCAAGCTCGCGGGAATCGGTCACATTATCGGCCGCGTCAATCAAGATCGCGACGCGGGTGTTGCAGGAATTTTGGGCACGTTTCCTGCTGTCGTGCCGATTACCGTCACCGTCCACGACAACGACCTTGACAAGGAAGAGACTTACAACGCGACGATTGCTTACAATGAAAATTTGATTCCGAAACTCGGCGCGAGCATTGCTTACACGGCGTTGAGCAAGATGGCCGATTCATTGGCGGAAAGCACCGTTGACATCGACTTCAACATAAAAACGGACGCGGTTGCCGGCGGCGAACTTTCGCGCAAAAATATGTTCTACAATCCCTCGGACGTCGGTCAAGTCGCGGTTCTCGAACTTATGCAAGCACTTAATCTCGTCTGCTCCAACACCAAAGAGGAGTCAAATATTTTCGGCGTGAACGTGAGTATTTCGTTCGATACGGAGCGGCGCACGGCCTCAATCGTTTCAATAACGCCGGACAAAAAAGTCGTCAAGCCGGGCGAAACGGTCAACTTGACTGTCGAGTTGCAACCGTACCGCAAGCCCGCAGAAAAAGTCGTTCTGCCGTATACTGTTCCTTTGACGGCGCGTCAGGGTAATCTCGCGCTGGAAATTCACGGCGGCGCACTCGTTCCCGTCGCCCAGGCCGTCGCGGCCAATTCGGGACTTGTCACGGCCGATTCCAATCAGACTTACGAAGACAAGATTAAAAATTTCCTCAAGACCGGCAAGAACAATCAGCTTGTCGTGGAAGTCGGTTCCTCCGGCGAAGTCAAAACCGACAAACAGCTTCGCCGCGAAATTGCTCAGGCCAAACGCGCACAGGCTCGCCTCAAAAAAGACGGTAAATCCCTAAAGAAGGCCGACAGCAAAGTTGACACGAACTACATCATCGATAACGTTATGCGCACGACTCTCAGCGTCGAGAAAGTTTGAATGCGAAGGAGGCTTCAACTTTGGAGAGACTGATTATTAAAGGCGGCAATCGATTGAGCGGCACCGTAAAAATCAGCGGCGCGAAAAACGCCGTGCTCCCTGTCATTGCGGCGACGCTCCTCGGTCAGGACAGGGAGACTTGCTTGGACGAAGTGCCGAACCTCGACGACGTGCGCACCATAAGCGAAGTGCTCCGCACGCTCGGCGTTAAAGTTTGTCACGAGCCAGCCAACGGAAAATTATTCGTCGACGCCTCGACGATTGAAAATATAACCGCGCCTTACGACCTCGTTCGCAAAATGCGTGCCTCGTTTCTGATTATGGGGCCGTTGCTCGCCCGGCTCGGCAAGGCGAAAATTTCTTTGCCGGGCGGTTGCGCAATCGGCACGCGTCCAATCGACTTGCATCTTAAAGGCTTCGAGGCTCTCGGCGCAAAAATTTCTATCGGTCACGGTTACATTGAAGCTGTCGCTCCCGACGGACTGAAGGGCACGCAAATTTACTTAGACTTTCCGTCCGTGGGCGCGACCGAAAATATTTTGATGGCCGCCTCAATGGCGCAAGGTCAGAGCGTCATTGAAAATCCCGCGCAGGAGCCGGAGATTGTCGACTTGGCAAATTACCTCAACATTATGGGCGCAAATATTCGCGGCGCGGGCACCAACGTCATCAAAGTCGAAGGCGCGAGTAAATTGATTGCCCGCGACTACACGATTATTCCCGACCGAATCGAGGCGGGCACTTACATGGCGTGCGCCGTGGCGACCCGCGGCGATCTGTGG
>CAMZDU010000167.1 GCA_947305445.1 uncultured Selenomonadales bacterium | reverse complement strand
TCCGCCAATGGGCAAAATTGCGTAGTCAATCTTGTCGCGCTCGCCGATTAATTTCATGTCGGAGAAAAGGCACGTATCACCCGCGAAGTAGACGACTTTGCCGCCAACGCCGATTACATAGCCGCACGCAATGCCGCCGCCGACTCCTGAGCTGTGCAACGCCGGAACCATACGCACGAAGCCAAAGTCGGTTTTAACCGTGCCGCCCAAGTTCATGCCGATAGTTTTTACGCGTTGCCCGCCGAAGTCAACAATTTCGGGAATGCCAATGACAGTTGCATTAGTTCTAACTGCAATGTTCGGAGCGTCGCCAACGTGGTCGCCGTGCGCGTGCGTGATTAAAATATAATCAGCTTCAACGTCTTTATCGCTGATTGTCGCTTGCGGGTTGCCCGTCAAGAACGGGTCGACAAGAATTTTGCTCGTGCCGTCGTCAAGTTGGAAGCAAGCGTGGCCGTAGTAATTGTAAGTCAACAAAATTATCAGCCTCCGTTCAAAAATTTTGCTGAAGTATTCGGCGCGGCGCGTGATAATACCTGCAACATCTCGGAGCGTTTGTCGTGTCCGATATTGATTCATTTTTTTAATGACGAGAAATTTTTTTTATCGGGAAAATTATTTCGTCGCCGGCCGCATTTGTGAAGGTGTCGGCTACGACAGCGAAGACTTCGCCGAGATTTTGCGCCGTCAGAATTTTTTTCGGCTCGCCCGCCGCGAAAATTTTTTTGTCCTTGACGACAATAACTTCGTCGCTGTAAAGTCGTGCGTGATTTATGTCGTGCAAAACCATTACAATAGTCGTATGAAATTTTTTGTTGACCTCGGCGATAATGTCCATGACTTCGAGTTGATGAGCGATGTCCAAATAAGTCGTCGGCTCGTCCAGGAGCAAAATTTTCGGACGCTGTGCCAGAGTCATTGCCAACCATGCGCGTTGACGTTCACCGCCGGACAAAGAGGTTATTTGCCGCGTTTCAAAATCCGTGAGCTTTGTCAGTTCGAGAGCATTTTTAATCGCCGCGTCGTCTTCGGTCGTCGTGGTGCCGAAAAATTTTCTGTGCGGGAAACGTCCAAACGAGATCAGCTGACGAACGGTCGTATCTGGCGGAGCGTCGCGCTCCTGCGGCAAGATTGCCATTACACGCGACAAATTTTTTCTTCCAACCGTGCGAATGTCTTGGCCGTCGAGTGTCACGATGCCGGAAAAATTTTCGTTGAGCAGACACAAAACTTTTAGCAGTGTCGACTTGCCCGCGCCGTTGGGTCCAATAATTGCCGTGCGTTTACCCGACGAAAATTTACAGCTCACGTCGTGAAGAATTTTTTTGCCGCCGAGTGTCACACAAATTTTTTCTGCCGCCAAGTTCATAGTCGAGCCTCCAAAAAAATTTTTATCGTTCGCCGCGCCGCAATTTACAATTCGTAAGTACGACGACTTTTTTTGTGTTACAATGCCAATCAGTTTTTTATGCGAGGTGAAATCGTGATGAAAGAAAATTTTGACGTGACGGGCATGAGTTGTTCGGCGTGTTCGGCGCGGGTGGAACGGGCAGTCGGTAAAATTGTCGGCGCGGAAAATGTCAGCGTCAATTTGCTGACAAATTCCATGCAAGTCACTTTCGACGAGGCAAAAATTTCCGTAACCGAAATCGTCGACGCGGTTGTTAATGCAGGTTACGGAGCCTCGCCAAAAAAATTTTCAGCCGCGAAAAAAATTTCAACGTCTGAACGCACGATTGACCGCGAAATTTCCGAAATGCGCACGCGGCTCACGTGGTCGATAATTTTTCTGTTGCCGACGGTTTATATCGCGATGCATTCAATGTTGCCGCTCCCGACGCCCGCAATCGTCGCGGAACTTTTCGACGGGCGGGCAAATGCCGTGACGTTCGCGTTCGCGCAATTTCTGCTGATTCTGCCGATAATGTACCTCAACCGCAAATATTACGTCAACGGCTTTAAAGCACTGGCGGCGGGTGCACCGAACATGGACAGTCTTGTTGGCCTGGGTTCAATGACGGCGGCGGCCTTCGGAACGTTCGCGCTGTTCAGAATCGGTCAAGGTCTCGGCGCGGGAAATTTTTCTCTCGTCGACGAATACAGCCGCAATTTATATTTCGAGTCGGCAGGAATGATTGTCACACTTATCACCGTCGGAAAATTTTTCGAGGCGCGTGCCAAGGGTAAAACTTCTCTGGCGGTCGAAAAGCTCATAAACCTTGCGCCGAAGACTGCGACTGTTATACGCGGCGGAGAGGAGCTGACAATTTCCGTCGCCGAGCTGATTGTCGGTGATGAAGTTTTGGTCAAGCCCGGCGAAAGTTTTGCGGCTGACGGTGTGATTATTGACGGCGAGACGAGCGTTGACGAGAGCGCGATTACCGGCGAAAGTTTGCCCGTTAACAAAACCGTCGGCGACTCCGTAACGAGCGGCACGCTTAACAAAAATGGCTTCGTAAAATTTCGTGCGGCGCGTGTCGGCGATGAAACCACAATCAGCAAAATCATCGCGCTGGTCGAGGAGGCCTCCGCGAGCAAAGCTCCAATCGCCAAAACTGCCGACAAGGTCGCGGGAATTTTCGTGCCCGCCGTGATTGCGATTGCGCTCGTCGCGGGAAGTGCTTGGCTTATCAACGGCGCGAGCGTCGAGTTTGCATTCTCAATCGCCGTGTCGATTCTGGTGATAAGTTGTCCGTGTGCGCTCGGCTTGGCCACGCCAGTCGCGATTATGGTCGGCACCGGCAAGGGCGCGGAGAACGGAATTTTAATCAAGTCCGGCGAGGCTCTTGAAACGGCACACGCGGTTGACACTGTCGTCATCGACAAGACCGGCACGCTTACCGAGGGCAAACCGTTCGTGACGGACATAATTACTTGCGGCGTCGACGAGCGGACGTTGCTTGAAGTCGCGGTGGCTCTCGAATCCAAAAGCGAACATCCGCTTGCTGAGGCCGTCACCAAATTTTCCGCCGACAAAAAAATTTCGTCACCCGTCACGGAAAATTTTCAAGCAGTCTTTGGGCGCGGAGTGCGGGCGACGATTGACGGCGTTGAATGTTTTGCCGGCAACGAACAATTTTTGACGGAGCTTGGCTTCAAACTCAATGCGCTTGCCGAAAAAATTTCCGCGCTCGCTTCGGAGGGCAAGACGCCCATAATTTTTGCTCGCGGCGAAAAAATTCTCGGAATGATTGCCGCCGCCGACATCGAGAAAAAAACTTCCGCGCAGGCCGTCAAAGATTTTCGTGCGCTCGGTGTTGACGTGATTATGTTGACGGGCGATAATGAACGCACCGCGCAAGCCGTTGCAGAACGGCTCGGCATAAAAAAAATTGTCGCGGGGGTTTTGCCCGACAACAAAGCTCGCGAAATCGAACGCTTGCAATCGGTCGGACGCAAGGTCGCGATGATTGGCGACGGCATCAACGACGCACCGGCCTTGGCCAAGGCGGACGTGGGCATTGCAATCGGCGCGGGCACCGACGTGGCTATTGAGAGCGCGGGCGCGGTGCTCGTCCGAAATGATTTACTCGACGCCGTCAGCGCGATTCGCTTGAGCCGCGCCGTTATGACGAACATCAAACAAAATTTATTCTGGGCGTTTTTCTACAACGTAATCTGTATACCGCTCGCGGCAGGAATTTTTTATCCGACGTTCGGGCTTAAGCTCTCGCCGATGATTGGCGCGGCGGCGATGAGTATGTCAAGCGTGTGCGTCGTGCTAAACGCCCTGCGTCTGCGATTTTTTAAAGTAGAACGGACGACGACTTCGGACGAGACGCAACGCAATGTTGAAGTCCGCGTGGAAAATATGCGTACAGAAATTTTTAAGGAGGCTGTTCACATGCAAACAACATTCAAAGTCGATGGCATGATGTGCAAACACTGTCAAAAGCACGTGCACGACGCGCTTGCCAAAATGGACGGCGTGACGGCCGTTGAAGTCAGCTTGGAAAATAATACTGCGACCGTCACCGCCGATAAAGAAATTTCTCTCGACGACTTCGCCAAAGTTATCGACGAGGCCGGTTACGAACTTGTCAGATAAAAACCCTTCGACAGGGTAAAAATTTCATTTCGCTTCCCGAAAATTTTTCGGGAAGTTTTTTGATTTCAGTATTTCAGATTTCAGTTTATTTTTTGG
>CAMZDU010000166.1 GCA_947305445.1 uncultured Selenomonadales bacterium | reverse complement strand
CTATGGCCGATTGGGAAGAATTTGTCGGCGTCGCGAAGTTGTCTGACGACTTGGAGGCGCGGCGGGCACGCGTCATCGCAAAACTCATGGGCGGCGAAGTTATGAACGTCGACAACGTGAACAAATTGATTCGCTCCTTCACCGATGGCGACAAATCCCGCGTCATCGAATTGCCCGACCCAAATCAAGTTAAAATTCTTCTGCTTGACCGTCTGCTTTATCACAGTGAACTGATTGATTCGCTCCACGAACTTTTGCCCGCACATTTGAGCATGAATTTTGAGCGGCGCGAAACAACCTACACCGAACTTTACGCGGGAGTGGCGACGGCCGAAACGGGATTCAAGAAAATAAAGTTGCCGCGACCAAAATCGACGGCGAGCCTTTTACACGCGGGTACGGCGACGATAGAAACGGGCTGGCGCGGGCGAGCACCGTTGGCAAGGCCGCCCAAAATCGAGCGGGCGAAATTGCATGCGGGGCACGTGATGATAAAAACGGGCACGGTAACAATCCTGCCCGACCCCGAAGATTTTATCCGCGTGAAACACTTCAAAGAAAACGGGCTGGCTGATTTGCTGATAGCAGATGTGGGCATGGCGCGGGCGAGCAAAATTGATTCGGAGGAGCCGAAACCGCCGCCGCCCGACCCCTACGCCGTGCCCGACGGCGACTGGTTGCGAAATTATTTCGACTTTCCCAGCGGACGCGACAAACCTATTTTACTCTCCAACCCGCGTGAAGATTTGATTGTCGGCGACGTGAAAAATGTTGGCGATTATGCGGCGCGGAATAAAATATTTTTGAATTCGCGTGCGGAAGGAACGACGGGAATTCACAGAGCGGACTTGATACGCGGATTCGCAATCACGGGCGAATCCGACGTAAACAAATTGCCCGACACCGGCACGGTGCGAATTTTCTTCGACTTCCCAAGCGGGAACGCGCACAAGATAAAACTTCACAACGTCAGGCAAGGACTGACAATCGGCGACATAAAAAAGTTAGGTAAGCAGACGGCGGCGGCGCGATTATTGGTGAACGCCCGCGGCGAGCCGACGAGCGGCATCACGCACGCGGCAGTTATCAAAAATTATACGGTCGACGACGAAAATATTAACGAAGCAATGAAATTTTAACAGGCGGCGGAAGTCGTCTTTTTTGTTAGGAGTGCAAACATGAAAACGGAATTGACGCAGGAGCAACGAGAGGCGGCGGACGTAATGTTTCGCGAGCTGGTAGGGTTCACGGTTGCGGAGGCGCGACAAATTTTGAAAACGCTTAACAGCGAATTAGACACGCGGGCGGTCGTCGAAGGGGCGGATGACGATGGTTGATTTAACGACAAAACTTGCCGTCCTCACGAAAGATTTAAACTTGACGGACGAACAGTTAGCGATAATCACGGCGAATTTGTCAGACCTGTCGACGCTGGCAATTTTCGCGACGGAAGAACAAATTATCCGCGACGGCACCCACTTAACCCGCGGCGGTTTTGAGTTGCTGGGCAAAGCCCTTGCGGGCAAGCCGCTGAATTATACTCGCGTGCAATTTGGCGATTCAATCAACGGCGACGGAGAATTTGTGAAACCGACCCGCGAGGAGCAATACGAATTCACAGAACTAATCGGCGGCAAAGATTTTGAGTTGCCGATAGCAGATTGCCGATTCGGCGGCGGCGGCACGGCCATTGTCAGCTTTAAAGTTGCCAACAAAAATTTAGCGCAAGGCTTCTGGTATCGCGAGCTCGGCTTATTCGCCGAAGACCCCGACACCGGCGAAGAAATTTTGTATGCTTACCGCAACACGGGGCTTTTGAGTGAATGGGTGCCCGCGGGCAACAGCTCCGACGTGTGGGATGTCATTATGGCTGTGGTTACGGTCGTCGACGAAGCAAAAAATGTCACGGCGATAATCGACGCAAGCTTAGCTTTTGTCAGTCAAGCCGAATTCAGCGAGCATATAAATTCCCGCTACCCGCACCCGAACGCACCGAGCTTAGGCGAAGAAATTAGCACGACGCTTTATTTTTGGGCGAACGACGAGGATATAAATTTGCACCCGATAAGCACGGAGAACGTGCGCAAATTAATTCTCGGCGGAGACGCGGCCGACTTGCCCAGAATCGACAGGCGAGTTACCCAACTTGAAGTCAACGTCGCCAACGTATATATGCAGCTGAACGCCGAACGCGAGCTCGGCTTGGAGCCGAATTTGTTGCTCATGGAGGATTTCGGCGACAACAGCGCGTGCGATTTGTACAGTTGCCGAGTGATTGCGCAGGCGGCGGGCATTAGCGAAGTCGAACTCGAAAACGATTACGGTATTTTGTGCGGCCATTGGTACACGATAACCGATACGCTCCAATATGAATATGTTCAAGTGAAGTCGATTGCTAAAAACGGCGGCAAAGTCATCGTGCTGTTTGAACAGATTCTGAACAACACTTACAACCTTGATAACACCTATTTAATGCGCACGACGACTTACATAGCAAACGGGCGGGCTTATGGCGCGGGCGACCTTCGCGGCAAAACCTACCCGATTAACGAGAGCTGGCAAGGCCTCGGCGGCGGCACAACCGAAACGCTGATTTTAAACACAACTCAGCAGAACATTGACGCTTTCGAGATAAGCGGCAACTACGCGTTCACGGCAGCGGGCGAATTCACGCTGACAGATTTCGTTCCATACGTTTTCGATAACAACAATGTTCGCTCGGCAACGGGCGTGACCGTCAACGCGCAAGTCGGCGACTTCGGCACCTTCACGAAAGATTTTACCGTCGCGACCGTGCCTGGCACGGAATTTTATACCGCGCTCGTAAGTCTGACTGCTACGCAAGAAAACTCAACTCTTGTAGGCAACAGCCGCGCCAATACTTTTATCGTCGCGGGCGGACAATCTAACGTCCTTGTCGGCGGCTTGGGTTCCGACACGTTTATTTTTGAAAGCGGCGGCGGCCTAATCACTGATTTTGGCGTCGGCGCGAACACCGACCCGAATAGCAAGTCTTATGCTACCAAGACGACACAAACCGCCACGAGCACTTATTACGCTTACAACCGCACCGACTCGACCACTTACTCTAATGGTATCGACGCCCTAAAAGTCGACGGCACTGTCACGGCTATTTCTTTCAGCGGCCACGGCAACGAAAACTCAAAAGACAATCAGACTTTCAGCCCGACGATTCATTATGCTCACTCAGACGGAAATAATTATTCAATTACGCTCGGTGCGGTCGTCAAGAAAAATAACAAGAAAGTTTATCAGACCGACGACGTAGCGGCCAAGTCACTCAAAATTTTCGACACTTCTACGGGCACTTCACAAAGCATTGCTTCTTCCGCTTTGGCCGCATTGTTTACAAATTAATTTTTCTCCTCTGCCGGCCTCCGTTAAGGGAACGCAAACTAAGGAGGCAAATACCATGGCTCTGGTTTTTGATACAAAACCCGTCGCGACCATTAAGGCCAAAGACGCAACGTCGACCGACATGTACACCATTCCAGGTGTAACGACGGCTTCAACCACTCCGGCCAACGCCGCGACACAGATTAACAAACTGCTCGCTGTCGGCGGAAAGGCCATTGTTGCTGATAGCAACATGAAACGCGTTATCACCGAGGAGGCGATTGACAATGAGTAATTACGTGAAAATGACGGCGGGTTACTCTAACACGGACTTCACCCGCGATTACAAAATCAGCGGCGTATCTTCGGGGGAATTGCCCTACGTCAAAAGCAGAATCCTCGCGATTAACGCTTCACTCGCCGGCGGCACTGACGGCGGACTCGGCGACTTCTTACTCGCCGACGATTACGACGCGTCCGACCCCGAATTCATTATCGGCAAATTCACAGGCATTACCGCGGCGCAAATCGTCAGCGAAGAGACGACCGAAATTAACTTGAATGTGTGAGGTGAGTGAACATGGCAAAAGCACTTATTATCAATAGCACCGACCAAACGGGCGGCAAGCTTCAAAAGACGCTCACGGACGTCAACCCCGACGCGACTAATGCTCAGTTGCTGGGCATGGCTCAAGGCCTTAACGGTCTGACTTCAAACACGCTCGTCGGCGCAACCCTCGTGGAGAAGACCGAACTCGGCGGCAAATCCTCGCGCAACATTACACTCAGTACAACCATAAGCGGCGT
>CAMZDU010000165.1 GCA_947305445.1 uncultured Selenomonadales bacterium | reverse complement strand
TGTAATTTGTCTGCCCATTGCGTGGCGCACGTACTCCGTCAAAATTTCGGGATCTTTCGTGGCGCGTGCATAGTCGGCTAAAACTTCCATAATCGTCGCCATGTCGCGAATCGAGATGCGTTCGTTGAGCAAATTTGCCAAGACCTTTTGAATTTCGCCGACGCCCAAAAGTTCGGGGACAACTTCGTCGACAAGGCTTTGATGAGTTTTGGCGAGGTTGTCGACAAGATTTTGCGCTTCTTGACGGCCGAGAATTTCCGAGGCGTGTTGCTTGATAATTTCCGTCAAATGCGTGGCAAGCACCGACACCGCGTCGACGACCGTATAGCCGTTTAGTTCTGCCTGTTCGCGCTGACTTTCGGGAATCCACAGCGCGGGCAGTCCGAAGGCCGGCTCGACCGTCTCAATGCCGGGAATTTCTTCAAAGACCGTGCCGGAGTTCATTGCCAGGAAGTGGTCAAGCATCAGTTCGCCGCGGGCAATCTCCATGCCCTTCAGCTTGATGATATAAGCGTTGGGCTTAATCTGAATGTTATCGCGGATACGAATCGTCGGAACGACAAGTCCGAGTTCGAGCGCGCATTGTCGACGAATCATAACGATACGGTCGAGCAAGTCGCCGCCTTGGCCGGTGTCAACGAGCGGGATTAGCGAATAACCAATCTCCAGCTCCATCGGGTCGACTTGCAACAGCGAGATGATATTTTCGGGACGTGTCGCCTCCGTTTTTTCTTTAGCTTGAGCTTGTTCTTCTTTGACTTCTTCGGGTATGACGGATTTTTTATGCAGACTGTAACCGATGAACGCGCAGATAACCGCCAGCGACGCGAACGGTACCCCCGGCAAACCGGGAACGATTGCCAACATGAGCAGGACGCCGGAATTGATGAAGAAGACGCGCTCGTTGTTAAACAGTTGCTTGACAATGTCGTTGCCGAGATTGCCTTCCGAGGCGGCGCGGGTGACGATGATACCTGTTGCAGTCGAGATTAACAGCGCGGGAATTTGACTGACGAGACCTTCACCGACGGTTAACAGCGTGTAAGTTTGCAGAGCGTCAACCGCAGACATGTCGCGTTGAGCCATGCCGATAACGAATCCGCCGCCGATATTAATCAGCATGATTATAATCGCGGCAATCGCGTCGCCCTTGACGAACTTGGAAGCACCGTCCATTGCACCGAAGAAGTCAGCCTCGCGCTGAATTTTTTCGCGGCGAATTTTTGCTTCGGCGTCGGTTATCGCGCCCTGATTCAAGTCTGCGTCGATTGACATCTGCTTGCCGGGCATTGCGTCCAATGTGAAACGCGCACTGACTTCGGCGACGCGCTCGGAGCCTTTGGTGATGACGATAAAGTTGATTATGACCAAAATTATAAACATGATGAAGCCGACGACGGGATTGCCTCCGACGACGAATTGTCCGAAGGCGGTAATAACTTCGCCGGCATAAGCATCAATCAAAATCAGCCGCGTTGAAGAAATATTCAGTGCCAATCGGAAAAGCGTCGTCACGAGCAGTAGCGACGGGAAGACCGACAGGTCAAGTGCCTCCTCGTTGTAAATCGCGCTCATTATGACGACCAAGGCGATTGTGATATTTAAACATATCAGCAAGTCCAAAAGCGGTGTCGGCAACGGGATAATCATCATGATAACAATCATGACGAGTGTCACCGCGATTATAACGTCGCTGTACTTTTGGATAAGCGAGCCGAGTGTTCGCGGTTCGCTGTCTAAAACATCTGCCGGTGCTGGCATAAGCATACCTCAATTCAAATTTTGTCTAATCGTCTTTTTCTGCGCGAATATACATTTGTTTTATCGTGTCGAAGACAGAGTCTTTCGTTTGCTCAAAATTCAATTCCTCAAGCAGTTTTTCCTTTGTGTCGTGACTCAAAAAGCAAGAAAATAATTTATCGTAACCGTCTTCCATAACACCGACCTGCAATCGCCACTCGCCCTCGTGAATCAAATCTTTTGTAATGATAATGTGAGCAAGGTACGAACTGTTCGGAATGTCAAAGCAGACGCGGGCGGGAAAATTTTTATTGTCAATCAAAACTTTGCAAGCCTTTTCGATAAGTTCGCAAATTTCGTCGTCAGTATCCTCCTTTTTCTTACAAAAAGCAAGATCGCTAATGTTCATGATTTATTTGCGTTCCTCCTATCAAACAGGCTTATCAAAAAATTTAACGCTGTGTGACAAATCGTAGAATTCGCAGTTGTGGACGAGCATGCCGAAGAACGATATCGAATTTACCGTAATATGTATAACCTTCGCCGTCAATTACTTCGTCGCCGTAATCGTCGGGCGTTTCAAGGGGATTATAAGCCTTGCCGCGTATCCTAATCAAGACTTTCGGCGCACCGAATCGACTGCTTGTCTTGAGCTCAAAACTTTTGACGCGTCGAAAAATTCACGGCAACGCAACAGAGCCTCTTCGACAATCAGATTTATTTTCGTGCGGTCGCGTTCGGAAACGTCAGCTTGCGCAAAAAATCTTTGAATGTCTTCGACGGCTTGCGCAATGTTATCGTTCGTGAGCTTCATCAATGCCTCCAATACAAAACTTTTGACGCGTCGAAAAATTCACGGCAACGCAACAGAGCCTCTTCGACAATCAGATTTATTTTCGTGCGGTCGCGTTCGGAAACGTCAGCTTGCGCAAAAAATTTTTGAATGTCTTCGACGGCTTGAGCAATGTTATTGTTCGTGAGCTTCATCAATGCCTCCGAAAGCTTTGTTAATCCTGCACGGCGTTCAGTTGATGTGCCAGGTCATAGAATTCGCAATTCCGCATGAACATGCCCAGGAACGACGTCAAATTTACCGTGAAGACATCGGCGACCATCATCGAGCCGATTGCGTCTTGCGTGAAGTTCAGTTGCGTCAACATCATCGTGAAGACTGCGAGATTGCTGCCGTAAACTCTTGGGACGACGATACTAAGTTGCATTGACAGGAAGGCGATTAACAGCAACTGCGCGGGTGAAATTGTCGCGCCGCTCATTGCCGCGCCGACGAATGCGCAAACGACCAGAGTAACTGCCTTACCTGGTGCAAACAGCGCGTGTGACAGCGGTACCCAAAATTCGCACAAGTTCGGGTCAATCTTCAAGTCGTTCTTGCAAACGTCCATGTTTATCATCATTGATGCCGAGCCGTTGACTGTGCTTATTGAAAACAAAAAAATTCGCTTGTTCAGCTTGAAAAATTCTTTAACGCCCACGCCGTACTTCAACCGCAAATGAATCAGCATGAGCGTCAAGAGAAGTGCAACCGTCAGAAAAGTTGTTACTGCGATTTTCCACACGCCCGCGAATTCGGCAAAAGATGTCGTCACAATCGTTCTAAAGATGCTCAAGAAAATTGTCAGCGGAATTATTTTTAAGACCAACTCCATCATTTTCATCAGCAAGGTTTTCAGGTCGTTAATCAGCGGCTTCAAGTTCGCGGCGCGCTTGTCAAGAATAACGATACACACGCCGACAAGGAACGCGATCATCACAATTTGCAGAACGTTGCCTTCGACAAACGGCTTAAACAGGTCGTCAGGCATTCAGGAACATGGCGATAATTTGCCCGACAAAAACGTTGCTGTCGCCTTCAAGCGCAAGCACGGGGAACATCAGCACACATGAACACATTGACGCGCCGATTATCAGCAACATATTCAAAACAAAACGGCGAATGACCCGGAAGCCGATATCGTTCAGCGTGGCAATGTCGTCCATTATGCAAATGCTTGACACGACGGAAATAAAAATTGTTGGGATTGTGACGCCGACAATCAGCTCCATAAGGTTTGACAACAGCGGCTCGGTTAAATCTTGGACGATAAAATCTTGCACGAACTACGGCAGTTGCTTGACGATAAACGCCGTCGCAAATGCCAGCAGAATCGCCACGGTTATATTGCCGCCGGGAATTTTTATCGGCTTGCGTTCACGCGTCGAGAAGATGCAAATTTCATTGTAACCATTTTTATAGCGGTAAGAGGTGCCCGCGCTCTCGTAACGCAACAGCTCTTGCATGACCTTAGCCGTCATTATTTCGTCGTCGTAATCTTCGGGCGTTTCAAGCGGATTATAAGCCTTGCCGCGTATCCTAATCAAGACATCGGGCGCACCGAACCATTTGCTTGTCTTGAACTCAAAATTTTTTTCC
>CAMZDU010000164.1 GCA_947305445.1 uncultured Selenomonadales bacterium | reverse complement strand
AAAAGGAAATAGTTTGGCGCACGCCGTCGGCAGAGTCGAATCCGCGAAATTTAATCTGTCTCATTATGAAATCTCCTTAATGTGTAAAAAAAATGTTGCGTTCGCGTCGGCCTTGGGATAAGACGAGCGGCGAACGCAACGTTAGCTCAAAAAGGCGTGTCAAAGTTATCGATGGGTGCGCCATTCAAGGGGGAAAAGTCGGTTGTAGGTTGCGATTGGGGCGACAGTTGTTTGAGTGGCGGGACGGTGAAATTGCCGTCTAAGATGTCGTCAACGTTTTTGGGGAATTTAACGACACAGAGAGTGGCGATAGAGTTATCGCGCTTTTGATATTCTTCCTGAGCGAAGACGAAACCGCACTTCAGGCCGCGCAAATCGGAAGCCGAGAAGTTATTCTGATTAAGCAAGAATTGTTTGTTAGATTTTTGAATGCAAGTAAGCAAGCCTTTGAAGTAGGAGGAAATTTTTCCTGCTGAATCTAAAATCATTTGACGATAGATGGCGGGATTTGGCCATTTGGCATCGGACTTGAACTTTTTATTGCGGTTGTAACGATTAGTGAAATAACCGGCGAAATCGCCCTCGGCAATGTCCAGTTGCAGGACGAGCATTCTTTTTTCCGACTTAGTCAGGGCAAATTCCGCGTGACAAATGCGACAAATGTAGCCGTCCGGCGGCAGATACGTTGGCTCCTCGCCGGATTCGGCGGCGGGCACGTTGTCATAGCCGTAGTTGTTAAGATTGATACCCATTTAAACATCTCCATTCTCGTAAGCGTCGATAGTGTCGATAATGAATTTGAAATCGTTGGGGATATGCGGCGGGAAGCAATCTTCGGGAGCGCGTGCAGTGGAATTAACGGGCACAGTCTCGAAAAAGTGATTGCCGTCCGAATCAATTTTTGCGTAGAAAACGTAAAGGAAATTACCTTCGATGCGGAACTTCTCTTTAAGCTGTTTGCCTGGCGTCAAAAGGTGGTCGACTTCGGTGGGATTGTTTATGTCGGCGCATTCGACGTGAGCGGTAAAAATTATGTTCAGATTGCTACGCATGGATTGCGCGAGGTTGATGATGCGCAAAGTTTTTTTCGCCAGCTCGGAATATTTTTCGTAAGGATTTTTTGGTTGGAACCACTCGTCGTAAAAGACTTGTTCGCGAGCGAGCGCATTGTTAAAGCCGTCAATGCCAAGCACGGTAATATGCTTGTAAGCGTCGTTGTCTGAAATTTTTTTGATAGAGTTGGCAATCTGGTCGAGCGTGTTCAAGCTGAAGAAATTTTTGCGTTCGGCGTTGTAAGATTTTTTAAAGCCGCGCCAAGGGAGTGCGCCTTTGTTGTCCGCGTCGATGATGATAGTGGTATCGGGGTCGAGATTTTTGAACGCGTAAGATTTGCCGCTGGCCGGATGCCCGTAAACGAGAATAGGACGCGCCATAACGAATCACCTTCCTTAATTTTTGAGCGTGTCGCCAAAATCTTCAATGACTTTGAAGAGCACGCTCAGCTCTTGATATTTTCTGTATTTTGTTTGAAAAGCCCGAAGCTCACGAAAAGCATTTTTAAGAATGGCGGCGCGATATTGCTCATTAGAAAAGGCAACGTCGACAGTGACGAATTGCCCCTGCGATTTCGGAGCAACGGGCGCGATGTTGAGCAGGTAGCGCGTCTGCTTAAAATGTTCGGGGGTGTCGGTTTCAACGAACCGGATTTCTATACTGCTAATGATGTGTCGCGCCTGTTCAACGCGATATTTTTCAGCGGCAACGGAGTCATTCCATTCAAAGCAGGAATGAAGTGGTGCGTCGGTGCCGCGTGAAGCGTCAAGCAATTCTTTAGCGGTGATGGAGCACTTGCCGAGTGATTTTTGCAACCCGTGAATGGTATCGACAGCGATTTGAGCGTCAACAGGGAATTGCGTACCTGCTTTCCAAACAAAAGACTCTGCCTTCATGAAATTAACCTCCTAAGTTTAGTCATGCCCTGCCATGCCTGCCGAGCTCTGCCTAGCCTTGCCCTGCCCTGCCAAGCCCTGCCGAGCTCTGCCTAGCCTTGCCGAGCCTAGCCCCGCCATGCCTGCCGAGCTCTGACTTGCCCTACCCTGCCTAGCCATGCCGCGCTCAGCCATGCCTGCCGAGCTCTGACTTGCCCTACCCTGCCAAGCCTTGCCTCGCTCTGCCTAGCCCAGCCATGCCTGCCATGCCAAGCCAGCCCTCGCCGCGCCCTGCCTGCCGAGCTTGAAATTATTCGATATGGAAGGTGCCGAAATTGCCATTACGAGCAGGACGCCACTCGCCGACACCGTTGGCAAAGCCGCCGAGTCTGAACAGGTTAGCAATTTGCTCAGGCGTGATGGGGCGTGGGTTGTAGCGAATCAGAAGTTCCGTGCTCCATGTTTTGAATTCGCCACGGTAGCAAAGGCCGGCATTCTTGACTGCGCCGCCGATACGCACAGTGTCCTCGCGGATTGTCGGAATGCCGTCGATAACAGTGAGCTCGTCGCCGATGATGTGAAATGCGCCGCGAGCGGTCGTTTTAGCGAGGTCTCCTGAGCCGGCGTTGCGGACAAGTATTCCCTGCTGAAATCCAGCGTCAAGGGCGGCGGCTTTGAAGGCAACGGCGGGGAAGCCGAATTTACTGTGCGGAATAATGTCCTGCAGAACGTCGCGGGCTTGTTCGTCGGTAAAATCGTCAAGGTTAGGTTTTTCGGACAACCAGTAAAGCGACTCGGCGAATTCCACCCACGGGCGACGGGTTTCCCGCCCTATCGAAGCTTTTTTTAGCTGTTTCTGAAGAATCATTTGCTTAGCCTTATGGCTCCAAGCATGGCAGATGAGTGGCGTATCCCCAACGATTTTGAGCGTGAAGGTCTGCAGTTCCAATGGTGGAATGTTGATTACTAACTTTTCGTCCTGCGTCTGTTTAGTTGTCATAATTTCCTCCTTTTGCTACAATAAGCACGATACACTTTGAATAGTTACCGCCAATGAGGGCGGTTATTTTTTTTAGCGGGCAGTCGGAGTTGCACCGACAAAAACTCGTTGCCCACATGTGGAGCCGCCCGAAGGCGGCTGTTACACGATTAAGGAGAATTTAAAATGAAAGTGTACAGAGAAGCGGCCTCGTCTCGGTGGCAAAGAAGCTCCGGCAACTTCGCCGGCCGAAAGTCAACCGCACTGGGAAGGAGCCTTCCTGCTGAGCACCTTTGAATCTTGCAAAGCAAGACTCACACTCGCCGCCGTATGGCTTCGGCGGCTGGTGTCAATCTTGCGATTGAGTTCAGGAGGTTTTGTATGGAATTTAGGAAGTAGGCTTATGACGGTCGGCACCTCACAAAGAAAGCAAGCAGTAAAAGCTTAATCCGACGCCGACGGCGAGACCTGCGATAAAGCCGACCGACCAAACGGGCAAGCAGTCGATTAGAAATTGTTTCATGCAAGCCCCTCCTCGAAGTCGAAGCTGTCAACGTTATTAGCGGCGCGGAAGAGAATGCGCCATTGTTCGCGCAAGATTTCGCCTGTGTTGAAGTCGCCTTTGTGATATAGCTCGCGACACTCTTTGATAACGCTATTGGCAGCGCGTTTCAGACGCTTTTTAATGTTGCGGCGTTCGGCTGTGGTCAAAACAATCACTCCTCAAAGTCCATGGCTTTTTGCGTGGAAGTCTCATGACTTCGCTGAGCCAAAATTTTTTCTGGTCGGAATTGACGTAGAGCGGTGTGAGTAGTCCCGCCTTGACGAATGAGCCGATAGCCGATTGATTGACGCCGAGTATTTGAGCGGCCTCGCCCGCTCGGACAAGTCGGTCTGCCGGCAGGTTAAGTGTGTCAAGGTTGTTAATCGCCTCAATGAAAGGCATAACGTCCTGCGCTATGGCTTGAAGTTTTTCAGCCTGCGCCGTGAATTTCTGCAACGCGTTAAGGTCTAAAGTGTTCAAAGATTCGTCTCCTGCAAAAGCCGCTGATTGATGTAAGACAAGCGGGCGTAACTCTCAAAAGCCGATTTACAATTCTTGTAGGGCAAATGATAGTCGGCACCCTGCGCCAAAAGCCCCGCGATAATCGTCCGCGCAATGAACTGTAGCTTGTCGATTTCAAAAAGTTGCCACGCGGCAAGCTCGTCACGTCTGCCGGCGTCAATGCCCAGCGTCCTATTCATCAGCCGCGCAAAATTCATGTA
>CAMZDU010000163.1 GCA_947305445.1 uncultured Selenomonadales bacterium | reverse complement strand
CCATTATTTTTTGCACAAGTATGACAAAGAACTTGCCGGCGAAGTCGGCGACGAGTTGCCGGCCGAGCAAATTGAGCAAACTCAATCAACCGCTCCGAAGAAAATTTTGCCGCAGACTTTCACGCCGCCGCGCAGAAATTTTTCCGGCAACAGAATTATCACCGCCGCAGACCGTTCAATAGGCGTCGTCTTCGGCAGCAACATTCTCAACGAAAGTTTTTATCTTGTCACCTTCGGCGGCAATTACGAAGAAATTATTCCCGCCGGCAAAGAGTTCCCGTATACGTCGGAACGATTCACCGGCTTTCGACTGCCGCCCGGCAAAAATATTATAAGCGTGCCCATTGCTCGTTGCGAAGCCGACGGGAGCTATCGAATCATTGCCAAGGGAAATATTGAATTCCCCGAACGTTATTCGCGCATGAAGGACGATACTTTTGTCACGTTTAGCATTTTTATGAACGAAGACAAAATCATTCGCATGGACGCCGCCACCTGTCGCGACGAGCGCGGACGCGAGCTTATGGATCACGGTACGGCAACCATTTCGATTGCCACGGGTGTGGAGAAGGGGCCGAAGACAAAACTTATTCCCCGCTTCGGTAGCAAAGTCAATCCGCGTGCTCAGCTTAATACGATTCGTTCACTTTGTCGCAATGTCGACGATGCCTTTCGTCGCCGCAACAAGGAAGAAAACGTTCGCTACTCCGCAACGCTCAAGCTCAACGTTAATACGATTTTGTCGGCCAACAATCACAGAGAATTTGCAGAGCCGTTGTTGCAAATGCTAGACGACGTGAAAGATACCCGCGAAGAATCGCTCAAGCTCCGTTTGATAACCATTGCCCGCAAAATCGGCACGAACTGGACGGTGCAACAAAAAAGACGCTTGGCGCGTCTTTGTCTGCATCAAATCGACGACGAAATTTATAACCCCGGCATCAATCTCGGTCGGCCGCAAGGTTTGAAGATGAACACGAAGATTCAATCCGTTTACACGCTTTCAATGTGCGGCAACGAGGAGGAAATTTCTCTGCTGATTAATCTTCACAACAACGAGAAGTTTCGCATGTCGAGTCTTTATACGCACGCGATGACCAAGACCGAAGTCGATTGGATTTATTACGAATTTAAGAAAGATTGCACCAAAGTTATTAACAATGCGCCGACTTCCGCCATACAAATTTCAGCGCACGCACTCGGCGTCGCCTTCAAGCTGGACGGACGCCCGACGCAATCTTCTGTTCGCCGCGAGCAAATCGTTGACGACCTGTGCAGAGTGATTCGCTCGCGCAATTTGAACAACGTCGAAATCGGCGTCTGCTTATTGGCTCTCGGTATGATTTGTGACCGCCGCGTCGTCAACAACATGTCGCAAACTTCCTTCGACGAAGCCGAAAAACTTTTCGCCGAAATGAATTCGCTTTACGATTGGAACTTTATCGAATTGTTTGCCAAGGCGCAGGACGTGGCGCAGAAGATGCTTCACGGCAACGAATTGTCCACCGAGGAAGAAGAATCTCTTCTCATGCGCTGGGCGACTTAAATTTTTGTCGACGACACAAAAAAATTTTTTCGCGATCAAGCCGTTCCGAAATTGGAACGGCTTTTTGTTTTAGCGCAAGTGTCGCGCATTGCTTTTCATTGCGACGGGTGATATATTTTTCGCGGGTGATGAAAATGTTTAGCCATGAAAAGACGCGGCAAATTACTGTCGGCAAAATAAAAATCGGCGGCGGTGCACCGATAAGCATTCAATCCATGACGAACACCAAGACGCACGACGCGGCGGCTACCGTTGAACAAATTCATCGGCTGTCGGAGGCGGGCTGTGACATTGTGCGCGTGGCGGTGCCCGATATGTCGGCCGCAAAAAATCTGGGCGCGATAGTCTCGGCGGTCGACGTGCCGATTGTCGCGGACATTCACTTCGATTACAAGCTTGCGCTGGAATCGATTGCTCAAGGCGTGGCGGCTCTGCGACTTAACCCCGGCAACATCGGCGGCGCGGCTCACGTGCGCGAAGTCGTTAAATCTGCGCGGGCGGCGAATATTCCAATCAGAATCGGCGTGAACGCCGGCTCGTTAAGTCGCAAGTTGCTACAAAAATACGGCGGCGCGACGGCTGAAGCTCTCGTCGAGTCCGCGCTTGACCACGTGGCGATTTTGGAGGCGGAAGATTTTTTCGACATAAAAATTTCGCTTAAAGCTCACGACGTGCCGTTGACGCTGGCCGCCTATCGATTGATGAGCGCGAAAAAAAATTATCCGCTCCACTTGGGAATCACGGAGGCCGGCACCGTCAACACGGGCCTCATAAAATCTGCGGTGGGTATCGGCGCGTTGCTGGCCGAAGGAATTGGCGATACAATTCGCGTTTCATTGACGGGTGACCCGCTCGTTGAAGTCACCGTTGCCAAAGAAATTTTAAAATCGCTCGGTCTTCGCGACGGAGGAGTTACCCTGATTGCCTGTCCGACTTGCGGGCGTACGCGGATTGATTTGCCCAAAATTGCCGCGCAGGTTGAGGAAAAAATTTCCGCCATACAAAAAAATTTGACGGTCGCGGTTATGGGTTGTGTAGTCAACGGGCCGGGCGAGGCGCGTACTGCAGACGTTGGCATTGCCGGAGGCGACGGTGAGGGAATTATTTTCCGCAAAGGCGTCATCGTCCGCAAAGTGCCCGAATACGAACTTGTTGCCGAACTTTTTAAAGAGATTGACGCGATTTTGAAGGAGTAGACATGCAACTTCCCGCACTCAGCGAAAAAATTTGGCGGCCATTGTATCCAAAAATTTTTTTATCGGCGTAAGTTCTGCTGTTAATCTCTCGTTGCATCTCGATTCAGCGTGACAAATTTGGTCACGGCTATTCGTTAAGCAATAAGCGATTGATAGACACGACAACTTAATTGGAGATGAATTTTTTTGACAGACGAAATTTTTATGCGCGAGGCCTTGCGGATTGCGCGACACGCCGAAGGTCGCACCTCCCCAAATCCGCTGGTCGGAGCCGTCCTAGTCCGTGACGGGAAAATTGTCGCCGAAGGTTGGCACCGTAAAGCCGGCACACCGCATGCCGAAATTCACGCGCTGAACATGGCGGGCGAACTTTCACGCGGCGCGACACTCTACGTGACGCTTGAGCCGTGCTCGCATTTTGGACGGACGCCGCCTTGTGCACGAGCGATTGTCGACGCGGGCATCAGTCGTGTCGTCGCGGCAATGAGCGATCCAAATCCGCAAGTCGCGGGGCGCGGTTTTGAAATTTTGCGGGCGGCAAATATCGCAGTCGAAGTCGGTTTGCTTGAGGAAGAAGCTCGCCGCCTCAACGAAGTTTTCTTGAAGTGGGTTACGCAAAAGTTGCCGTTCGTCACGATGAAATTTGCCTGCTCGCTTGACGGAAAAATTGCCACGGTTGACGGCGAATCCCAATGGATAAGCGGCATGGAGTCGAGAAAATTCACTCACCGTTTGCGCGACATAAACGACGCAATTTTAGTCGGCGTCGGGACGGTTTTGGCCGACAATCCGAGTTTGACGACGCGCCTTGTCAACGGAAAAAATCCCGTGCGCATTATCGTCGACAGTACATGTCGGACGCCGCTTGATGCAAAAGTCATCACGGACGGTCAGGCGCGGACGATTTTTGCGACGACTGCAAACGCTCCGTCCGAAAAAATTTCCGCGCTGAAAAAATTCGGCGTCGAAATTATCACGGCGGGCAGCGGCGAGCGCGTTGACTTGAAAATTTTAATGCACGAGCTTGCCGTACGCGAGATAACTTCGGTATTGGTCGAAGGCGGCGGCACGATTCATTTTGCCATGTTGAACGCGGGACTTGTCGACAAAATTTTTGCATTCGTTGCGCCTAAAATTATCGGCGGGGCAAGCGCGTTGACCGGCGTAGCGGGCGCGGGCTTCGCCAAACTCTCCGACACCGTTACGCTGAAAAATTTCACCGCCGAAAAAATTGGCGACGATTTTTTGCTGACAGGTTACGTTTGAACGCGGCTTACTGAAAATTTTTTGAAACGACGCGACATAAAATTTTTTTCGTGATAAAATACAGCAACAATTCAATTAGGAATTAGGAGTTGTACGCTCAAAAAAAATTCCTAATTCCAAATTGTCAGAACGGGGGAATTTTTTTGTGCAGAACAAAACAAAAGCAAC
>CAMZDU010000162.1 GCA_947305445.1 uncultured Selenomonadales bacterium | reverse complement strand
CGCCTCTTAGCGTAGTGTAGGCGGGAGTAGTTCACAAACAGTGCATAACGTGATAAAAGTCAACACGTCACTCAAAAAATTTTTTGTAGTGTCTTAACTTAAAGGAGGTTATCTTTCTTGGAAACAGTCAATTCCACACCAAATTTCTTTATTGAAGGTACAGATAGTAACGACAGCATCACCAATACCGCAAGCGGCAAGAATGTCACCATAAACGGCGCGGCCGGCAATGACACAATCACCAACAACGGCGACAACGTTTCAATCAACGGCGGCGACGGCGACGACGTCATCAACCTCAACGGCGGCACCGGCGCAACCGTCAACACCTCCGACGGCGACGACACAATTAACGTCAGCGCGACATTACCGACTTTTACGGTTGAAGGTTTCAGCTCCGGCGACGCGATTCAGTTCGCCAACGACGTCACGGCGATTGATACTATCGACGGCGGAGTTGTTGTCACGGCGGGCGAACAAGTCGTCACCGTCCACGGGCTTAATACGTCGGAAGTCAACTACAGCTGGAATGAAGGCACGTCAACTGTCAGCTACACCGCGGAGACAGTCTCTGGCATCGGCTACAACGGCTCGGTCGTCAGCTACACGAAGGGCAAATCAAGTACTCTCTTCACGATTAACGGGCTGGGCACGTCTGCGGGCTTGCTCGTCGATGATTCGTCTGTCGTTACCGTCACGGCCGCGGCACTCGACGGCGTCACGGGCACGGTCTCCATTAATAACGGCTACACTTTGAGCTTGAGCGGCGTGAACACTGTCGCGGGACAGTCAATCGCCGACACCTGGACAGTCATCAGCGGAAACGCCGCGTATGTGACGGGACGCACGCAAGATTACTTCACCGGCAACGGCACGGCAACAGTCAGCTACGTCACGGGCGCGAGCGGCGCGGCTCAAGTCGAGCTGAGCAATATCACCGTTGACGACAAGTTAGCGGCTCCCTCCGACGGCACAGTTAATCTCATCGCGGACAACTTCGCCGGCAACGTGACTGTCGTCAGCAACGCGGGCGGTTACTCCTTCGCAATCGGGCAAGGGAATTACAATCGCACCTTCACCGGCACGAGCGGCAACGATACAATCATCAACGAGGGACAGCGCGTCACGATTAACGCACTCGGCGGCGACGACTACATTGCCAACGTCGTCGACAGCTCCGTCACGACAGCATCGTTGGGCAACTACATCGACGCGGGTGACGGCAACGACACGCTCTACAGCGACCACACCTACAATTCGTCATTGATTGGCGGCGCGGGCAACGATTCAATCGTCGTGAGTCGCGGGCATTTGACTTACGCGGACGGCGGCGCAGGTGATGATACAATCCTCGGCACTGATGCAAGCGTGACGGGCAGTGATTGGCATATGGGCGGCTACGCGACGTTGCTCGGCGGCGAAGGCAACGACTACATCGCGCCCGGCTACACAAACAACTCTTCGATTGACGGCGGCAACGGTGACGACACCATTGTCACGAATGGACAAAGCGCAACCATTGACGGCGGCGCGGGCAACAACTTGATCACGCTGACGAACGAAGAGGAAGGCGAAACGGGTCAGTTCATCGTCCTCAACGGCAACACGACCGTCGAGAACTTCGGCACGGGCTTTGATAATACTTCCGACACGCTTTACATCAACGGCGACTCTCCCGCCGTGGACTTCAAAGAAAACGGCTTGACTTTCTACCGCGAGACCGAAGGCGACAGCATAACTCTCAAAGACGTAAACGAAACGACGAAGTTCCATCTGTATTACGCCGACGACGACAAAACCGTCGCGGAAATTTTCATCGCCGACGACGACTGGTACACCGTCACGGGCGAAGACATGGAACAGGATATGGAGGTCTACTTCGTTGGCGCGACTTCCAAGATCAATCACGGCGTCGACTTCAGCGGCATCAGCAGTGCGCTTGACGTCACGATAAACACCGAATACGAGATACCGGACAATTCGATTTGGATTAACAACGTCCACTCCATTCGCGGCGGCGCGGGTGCGACGAAGATCACCGGCTCTTCCTTGAGCGATACAATCGAAACCGGCGGCGCGAACTCTTCTGTCAGCGGCGGCGCGGGCGACGATTACATCACCAACAGCGGTGATTACGTGACGATTGACGCGGGCGCGGGCGAGGATTTTGTTTACAATTACGGCAACAACGTGACAATCAGCGGCAAGCTCGGCGACGATTCGATAAACAATTACACCGGCACGAACGTTCTGTTCAATTATGCTTCCGGCGACGGCAACGATACAATCATCGGCTTCAACACGACCTCGACACTCGACCTCGGCGGCGCAACGTATTCTTCCGTGGCCAGCGGCAGTAATTTGATTGTGACTGTCGATGACGAAAATATAACTCTCGTCGACGTGCTGAACCTTTCAACCGTCAACATCGTCGGCAATTACGACGGAGCACTCAACATAACCAACACCGCCGACAATACGTTGATAATCGGTACTCCTTATGCGGACACGATTTATAACAGCGGCCAAAACGTCACGATTGACGCCAAAGCGGACGATGACTTAATTGTCAGCGGAGGCAAAAACGTATCAATCGAAGGCGGCGCAGGCAACGACACAATTATCATGACGGGCGCAGATGCCACGCTCTCCGGCGGTGCGGGCAATGACCATATCAGTTTAGGTACAGCCGATTCCGTCAACGCTTTAATCCAATACACGAACGGCGACGGCAACGATTTAATCACCGGTTATACCAGCAACGACACAATCAAAATTTCTGGCTCAACTTACAGCTCCGTCACGAGCGGCGACGATTTGATCCTGATTGTCGGCGACGATAAGATAACACTGCAGGGCGCGGCGAATTTGGATACTGTCCATATCGACGGAACTTTGAGCGGCGGCAACATCTTCAATCCTGAACACATCATCCACTCAAGCTTCTGGAAGTTGGTCGTTGAAGATAACTTTGAGATTGTCGACCTTTCCTATTACCCGAATGATCTTAAAGTCGTCGGCAACGCGCTTGACAATGTGATAGTCGGCGGCAAAGCTCGCAACAAACTCGCGGGCGGCAAAGGCGGCGACCTCATAATCGGCGGCAAGAAACGCGACATGCTCTCCGGCGGCACGGGTGACGATGAAATTCACGGCGGCGCAGGCAACGACGAACTCCGCGGCGGCGCAGGTAACGATTCACTCTGGGGCGATGCCGGCAACGATTCTCTCTGGGGCGGCAAAGGTGCGGATACTTTCTTCTACGCGGAAGGCGACGGCCGCGACGTTATCTACGGCTTCGACAAAAACGATTTGCTGGAGATTACGGGCGTATTCACCGCGAGCTACGACAAGTCCACCAAAGAAATTTCATTCACGGTGGGCAAGACGGCCAACGCAATCACGCTTAAAGAATTCACCGCAACGACCTTTAACATCAACGGCGACTCGTATCAAATTAAAGGCAGTCAATTTGTTAAAAAATAATTTCTGACTGAAGGTTGCAATCAAAAATCCCGCTGAAAAAAAATTCGGCGGGATTTTTTTTTGTCGTTAATCAGTCGATTCGTTCGGCGGCAATATCGTAGACGAAACCGGCCAAAACTTTCACGCGGACAATATCGCCGGCTTTACTGCGGCCGTCATTTTCAATGTAAACAAGACCGTCAACTTCCGGCGCGTCGCGGTACGAACGACCGGCAACAACTTCGCTGACTTCTTCGTCGCGGCCTTCGATAAGAACTTCCAGCTCGCGGCCTTCCAGTTGCTCGTTAAGTTCCTGCGAAATCAACGACTGCATGCTCATCAAATCGTGATAGCGTTCCTGCATGACTTCTTCGGAAATTTGTTCGGGGAAGTCGTAAGCCGCAGTGTCCTCTTCGCGTGAATAGGTGAAGATGCCGACTTTGTCGAGACGTTGCGTCTGCAGGAAAGTTTTCAGCTCGTTGAAGTCGTCTTCGCTCTCGCCGGGAAAGCCCACGATAAATGTCGAGCGAATGACAACGTTTGGTATGCGGGCGCGAATTTTTTCAAGCAACGCCTCAATCGATTCGCGGGTGTCGGGACGGTTCATCAGCTTTAGGATTTTGTTGCTCGCGTGTTGGAGCGGCAAATCGACGTAATTGCAAATCTTTGGCTCGGCGGCAATAAAATCAATCAACTCGTCAGTGAATCTGCGCGGATAGGCG
>CAMZDU010000161.1 GCA_947305445.1 uncultured Selenomonadales bacterium | reverse complement strand
CTTTGGATCAGTTCGCCAAAATTAAAGTTATCGGCGTGGGCGGCGGCGGCAACAACGCAGTCAACCGGATGATTTCGCTCGGACTGGAGGGCGTGGAGTTTATTGCCGTCAACACCGACGCGCAAGCACTTTTAAACGCGATGGCTCCCAAGCGCATGCAAATCGGCGAAAAGCTTACTCGCGGACTGGGTGCGGGTGCTCGTCCCGAAATCGGGCAGAAAGCGGCTATGGAAAGTCGCGAGGATTTACTTAATGCCCTGCGCGGCTCGGACATGGTTTTCATAACAGCGGGCATGGGCGGCGGCACAGGTACGGGTGCGGCTCCGGTCGTGGCCGAATGTGCCCGCGAAATCGGTGCATTGACCGTAGGCGTCGTTACTCGTCCGTTTACCTTTGAAGGCCCCAAGCGCAAAAAAAATGCCGACATCGGCATTGAGAACCTCAAGCGCAATGTCGACACGATTATCACAATTCCAAACGACAGGCTGTTGCAGGTCGTCGACAAAAAGACGCCGATGACTCAGGCGTTCACCATTGCCGACGATATTTTGCGCCAGGGCGTCAAAGGCATCTCGGACTTAATTGCCGTGCCTGGACTCGTCAATTTGGATTTCGCTGACGTTAAATCGATAATGAGCGACGCCGGCTCCGCGCTGATGGGTATCGGCGAGGCTTCAGGCGACAATGCCACCGTCGACGCGGTTAAGGCCGCAATCGATTCGCCGTTGCTCGAAACGAGCTTGCAAGGTGCTCGCGGCGTTCTGCTGAACATCATGGGCGCAACCGATTCGCTGTCGATGCTGGAAGTAAACGAGGCTTCGACAACCGTGCAAGAGGCCGCTCACCCCGACGCCGAAATTATCTGGGGTGTCAGCGTTGATGAGACCTTGGGCGACAAAGTCACCGTCACAGTCATTGCCACGCGTTTTGACGACGAGGAAGAGGACGCTGACGACGAACCCGTTCGCCCGCAAAGTTTCGACAATTCGCCGCGTCAATCAAACTTCGGCACATTCAATCCGACTTTTGGCAACACGAACTCTCAGGCCGGTAACATGGAAATTGATATTCCGCCTTGGATGCGAACAAGAAAATAATTTGCCACACAAAAAAAATCCCCGGCAGTCTCATGACCGTCGGGGAAAATTTTTTTTACCATTGATTGAGTTTCATGAGGTTGCCGCGCACGATTGTAGCTACAACACGACCTTTAAGCTTGCGGCCGACAAACGGCGAGTGACTGCCGCGCGTATAAAAATTTTTCGCGTCGACAGTCCAGACAAGTTCGGGGTCGATAATCGTGATGTCGGCGGACGCGTCGATTGACAGCGTGCCGGCGTCCAAGCCGAAAATTTTCGCAGGCTCGGCCGTCATCTTCGAGATAAGCGTTCGCAAGTCAATTTTGCCCGCGTGATAAAGTTCGGTAAACAAAACTCCGACGCTCGTCTCAAGTCCTGGAAAACCGCTCGGCGCGTAAATGTATTCGCGGTCTTTTTCTTCTGGCGCGTGCGGCGAATGGTCGGTGACAATTGCGTCAATCGTCCCGTCGAGCAGGCCTTTCAAGCAAGCGTCGCAGTCAGCTTGCGTGCGGAGCGGCGGGTTAATTTTCGTCGAGGAGTCGGCGGGATTAACTAAATCTTCCGTCATCGTCAAATGTTGCGGCGTGACTTCGGCCGTAATCTTGACGCCGCGTCGTTTAGCGTCGCGAACAATGTCGACTGCGCGGGCGGAACTGATGTGGGCAATGTGAACGCGCCCGCCCGTGTATTCGGCTAAAAGCGCGTCGCGAGCAACGGCAATGTCTTCGGCGACCGTCGGACGACCTTTCAAGCCGAGCAGAGCACTGCGTTTGCCTTCGTTCATGACGCCTTCGGCAACGAGCGAAGTCTCCTCTTCGTGACAAATGATAACCTTGCCGGTGTCGTGCAGATAGTCGAGCGCGTTGAGAAAAATTTTGGCGTTGTCGTCAAAGGAGCCGTCATCGCTGAAGGCGACCGCGCCGGCAGAGAGCATGTCGCGCATTTCGGCAAGCTCCTGCCCTTTGCGCCCTTTGGTGACCGCGCCGATAATTTTTATGTTGATGATGCCGACTTCCTGCGCACGCTTAACCATTGAACGAACGAGCGCGGCGTTGTCGACCGTCGGCGAAGTGTTCGGCATGGTGGCGACCGTCGTGAATCCACCCGCGACTGCCGCTTTCGAGCCGCTGAGAAAGTCTTCTTTGGCCTCCTGCCCCGGCTCGCGCAGGTGAACATGCATATCGATTAAGCCGGGCACGACGAGTTTGCCCGCCGCGTCGTATTCGTGATGTGCGGAAAATTTTATGTCGGGTTTGACGGCCGCAATCTTCCCGTCGATTATCAGTACGTCCGCCGCGCCGTCGAAGTCATTTGCCGGATCAATGACGCGTCCGCCGCGAATGAGGAGCGACGTTGAAATTTGTGCCTCCGTGCGCCGAAATTGCCACGTTTGATTCATGAGTTGTCGCCTCCGTTTTGACAATTAGGAATTATTACGCCAGCAAGGATAAATTTCATTATGAGCCGCCTCCGTTCAATGTCAAATCGAGCAACGCCATGCGAACGGCGACGCCGTTTTGCACCTGCTCTTGAATGGCCGAGCGGTCGCAGTAAGTGACTTCCGACGAAATTTCCAGTCCTTTATTTTGCGGACCGGGGTGCAAGATTAAAACGTCGTCGTCGGCCAAACGCAAGCGGTCGTCATTGATGCCGAAGACCCGCGCATATTCTCGCGTTGACGGAAAAAGTCCCGCCTGCTGTCGTTCAAGCTGAATGCGCAGAACGTTAATAACATTTGCGCCGGCAATCGCCTCGTCAACCTGCTCGTGAACCGTCACGCCGTCGAAGTCGAAAAATCTTGGCAACAGCGTTTTCGGGCCGGCAAGGTGAACTTCCATGCCCATTTTAGTCATGGCGTAAACGTCGGAGCGAGCCACGCGGCTGTGAAGTATGTCGCCGACGATAGCGACTTTCAGACCCGCGAGCCGGCCTTTGTGCTGTTCAATGGTGAACAGGTCGAGCAATGCTTGGGAGGGGTGCGCGTGTGCTCCGTCGCCGGCGTTGATGATTATCGGCTTGACGACCTGCGTCGCGAAGTCCGCCGCGCCCTCGGCTTTGTGCCGCATGACAATCGCATCGACGCCCATTGCCTCAATCATGCGCAACGTGTCGCGAAGACTTTCGCCTTTGACGATTGAACTTGTGCCGCTCGTTATGCTGACCACGTCCGCGCCGAGATATTTGCCGGCCAATTCAAACGAAGTGCGCGTCCTGGTCGACGGCTCATAAAAAAGATTGACGATTGCCTTGCCGCGCAGGTTGGGCAATTTTTTTTCGCCGCCGCGACGAATGATTTGTTTCATCTTGCGTGCGGTGTTTAGCACGAGACGAATCTCCGTCGCCGAAAAATTTTCCAGCGCGACGATACTCCTGCCGAGCAAACTTACTGCAGAATTTGTTTCCAAGCCGTTCACTCCTTTTCTAGTGATTGATGAATAAACTACTCTCTATTCACTAAAATGCTTCCAATAATCAGCACGAGCGCGGGTACGACTGCCGACGAAAGCTCCTCGCCGAAAACGAACGTCGAAATAAAAATCGCCAATATCGGCACGAGATAGGCCAGGTTCGCCGTCCGAGCGGTGTCAGCCGATTTTTCCAGTGCCAGTGCCCACGTCAAGTACGCAACCGCGTTTATCATCACGCCCAGCCATACAAGCCCGATGATTTGTCTGAGTCCCGGAAAAATCCACTGCTCAAAAAAATATCCCGACACGAACGCGCAAACCGCCGTCGTTGCCCAAATAATCATCATTGTCAATTTTTGGTCGAGCCGCCGACTTTTGTTCAGCACCGAGAATAATCCGTAGCACGCCGCCGCAATCACACAGCTCAGCCCGCCAAAAAATTTTTCCGACGAAAATTCCGCTGACGTGCCGTCAAACATCACAATCACAACTCCGACAAACGACATGCTCACCGCCAAAAGTTTTCGCGCCGTGAGCTTTTCGCCGAGTATCGGGCACGAGAACAGCACAATCATCAGCGGCCACAGGTAGTTGAGTATGCACGCCTCTTGAGAAGTCATTCGCGCCAAACCGTAATAAAAAAATGCCGAGTACAAGAACAATCCCAAAAATCCGAGGCCGGCCATTGTCAGCACGTCTTGGGTG
>CAMZDU010000160.1 GCA_947305445.1 uncultured Selenomonadales bacterium | reverse complement strand
TGATGTTGCTTTGGGCTCTCTTCATCTACAATCCGATGGCGCATTGGGTCTGTGGCGGAGGATTCTTAGCTCAACTCGGGGCGTTGGATTTTGCGGGCGGATTGGTGATTCACATCTTGAGCGGCGTGAGCGGGTTGACGATTTGTATCCTCCTCGGCAAGCGTCGCGGTTACGGCAAGTCGGCAATCGTTCCGCATAATATCCCGATGACGGTGCTCGGTGCGTCGGTTCTCTGGATTGGATTATTAGGTTGGGTGCTGGTCGAATGGATTCGCAGTGGCAAGCCGACAATTTTGGGCGCGGTATCCGGAGCAATCGCCGGACTTGTAGCGATAACTCCTGCGGCAGGCTATGTAACTGTTTTGCCGAGCGTCGCAATCGGTTTAATCGGCGGCGGTATTTGCTACACGGCGGTCGCCATTGTCAAAGAAAAATTCGGTTACGATGATTCACTCGACGCGTTTGGCATTCACGGTATCGGCGGCATGTGGGGTGCGATTGCAACAGGACTTTGGGCGACGACTGCGGTTAATCCCGACGGCGCGAACGGTCTTTTCTACGGTGAGACAAATTTGTTCGTCGCTCAAATTATTTCAATCGGCGTTGCGATAGTTTTTGCAGTCGTCGGCTCAGCAGTTCTTTACAAAGTCGTCAGCGCGGTAGTTGCCTTGCGTGCGAGTGCGGACGAGGAAATTGCCGGTCTCGATCTTACCGAACACGGCGAGCGCGGTTACAATGCCGGACTCTTCGCGGGTGCACCGAGTTTTATCAGCGACGCTGAAGTTGGCGAGATAAAATTTTTTCCGAGCATATCCGGTTCGCAAAGTTAAGGCGGTGATTACATGAGCAAAAAAATTACTAAAATCGACATCATCACGCGCCCGTCGAAACTTGAAGAACTCAAAGACGCGCTGAACAAAATCGGCGTGCTCGGAATGACCGTATCTCAAGTTTTGGGTTGTGGGCTTCAGGGCGGACACAAAGAATTTTTTCGCGGTCATGAGTACGAAGTTAATCTTGTGCCAAAAATCAAAGTTGAAACGGTCGTGTGCGAAATACCTGTTGAAAAAGTTTTGGACGTTGCGCAGAAAGTTTTGCGCACGGGCAAATTTGGCGACGGAAAAATTTTCGTTTACGAACTTAGCGACGCTGTAAGAATTCGCACGGGTCATCGCGGCGCGGAAGCGATTATGGATATTCCCGGCGAGAAGGCAGAATGATTGGAGGTAACCTGTATGAAAAATTTGCTCTATACGATTAAGGTGAAAACCCCCAAAGAAGAAATAATTAAACAGTTGCGCGAGCACCCCGAAATAAAATTTGTGTCGCTGGTCGGCATAGACCTTGCCGGCAACGACACAGATGAAAAAATTCCTGTAAGGCTGTTTATTAAGGACCTCGACGAATTCTACGCGGGCACAGCAGTGCAGACCGACGGTTCCAGCGTCGTCCTGCCCGGTATCGCCACGCTTAACAATGCAAAAGTTGATATGCCGGTCGACCCTAATGTCAACTGGTTCGTCGATTATAATTTCGAGTACTTCGACGACGAGACGAATAAACCTGTTGGCACGTTGAGAATTCCGAGCTTTTTGATTCACGAGGGCAAACGCGTCAGCGGCACGGATATTTCGGACATCAGCTTTACTTCGGCGACGGAACTTGAATTCTGGGTTAAGACACCGCTCGAAGAGGCAGCAATCAAAGAAATGAGCGCGTCGCAGGTTTTGCAGGAGCAGTACTGGGAGCGTACGCACGGCGCAGTTCGTTGCGCGTTGGAAAAATGCGTCATTGCTCTGGACGAATACGGCTTGCAAGTCGAAATGGGCCACAAAGAAGTTGGCGGCTTGAAAGCGCAGATTGACGAGTCGGGACGCTTAACGCATGTTTGTGAGCAGTTGGAAATTGACTGGCGTTTTGCTGATGCGGTACAGGCGGCGGATAATGAAATGTTCGTTCGGACAATCGTAAAAGAAATTTTCCGCGCCGAAGGTCTCGAAGTCAGTTTCAAAGCAAAACCGATGATTGGTTTGGCGGGCAACGGCGAGCATACTCATATTGGGCTTGCGGCAGTCACGAGCGACGGTAAAATTCATAATCTCTTTGCGGCGAAAAATCCTTACGAAGATTTTATGAACGTGGTCGGCTACGGTTCGATAATGGGCTTGCTGAAAAATTATGAGGTGATAAATCCGTTTGTCAGCGCAACCAATGATTCACTCAATCGTCTCAAGCCAGGCTTTGAAGCACCGGTTTGTATCGTGACTTCGCTCGGACATACGCCCAAAATCCCAAGCCGTAACCGCACAATCCTTGCCGGACTGATTCGCGACTTGAAAAATCCGATGGCGACACGTTTTGAACTTCGCGCTTGCAATCCTTACACGAATACTTATCTTGTGTTGGCGGCGGCTTACTCGGCGATTCTCGACGGCATACGCGCGACGATTGATCGTTCTGCAGTTGATTTGCTCACCGAACTTAGCAAAAAAGCCGGTCAAGACAGTATTTATCTTGAAAAAAGCCGCGCTTATCGTAGCGAAGAAGACGTTTTCGAGGACTACACCGCCGAAGAGCGCGACAATCTTTTTGGCGCACCACCCGCGACGGTTTGGGAGAATATGGAGGCGTTCGAGAAATATCCCGCCAAAGTCAAAGTCATTACGGCAGGCGGCGCACTTCGTCCGCAGATTATCAAGTCGTTCCGTGAAGGCGCGTTGCTCCGTTGGAAGACGGAAATTATTGCCAGGATTCTGCCCGAAATGCGCGACATTGTTCGCAGTGCGCAACTTATCGAAAGTCCCTATCGGACCGACCAAGACTCCTACAACTGGAACAAACTTAAAGCGGCTCGCGAGTTCCTTGCCAAAGACTCAATCGATAAAAAATCTCTGTTTACGCGGCTCACCAATGCCCTAAACAGCGGCGATTTTGCGACTGCCTCCAAACTGCAGGTCGAAATGTACGACAAGATTGAGGAACTCAAGCAACTCTACGACGAATACGTTAAGAACAACATTTGAAACTTTTTTGGGGGCAGTGAGCGTTTGTTCGCTGTCCCTTTTGTTTGGAGGATTTGACATGTGCAGAATTGGAGCAGTAAAAAGCAAAAAGCCCGTGTACCCGTCGACGGCGTTGCGCTTGATGTTGCCGCAGCAGGAAGGGCACGACAATTCGGGCTTTGCAATGGTTATGCAAGATTTGTCCGGCGTGTTCGCGCTGTACAAGGATAAGCCGTTGTTGTCAATGGCTTGCACGAAACAGGGAGCGCGGCTCGTCGAAGATTATATGTCGGCGCAAAATTTCGTTAAAATGGCGGAGTGGTTGCCCGTGCCCGATAAGCGCAAGGGTTTGGACATTCAGACGATGCCGTATTACATTTTTAGGAATTACGATTATCCCGAACACTACGACGACGAGGAAAGCCGCGAGGCTTTACTTTTAGACACGCGGCTTGCATTGAGAAAAATTTTGACTGAATCGGGACAAGGCTACGTGTATTCATTCTGGCCGGACGTGCTGACGTTGAAGGAAATCGGCGACCCGCGAGATATTGCAACTTATTTTCGGCTGTGGGATGACAACGCCACTTTGCTTGCGAAAAATATAATCGTCCAGTGCCGGCAGAACACAAATTACAAAATCGTTCGCTACGCCGCACACCCGTTCTTTTTGCAAGGTTACACTCTCTGCGCCAACGGCGAAAATACCTTCTACACCAAAAACAAAGAGTTCCAGAAAAATCTTCATCGCGGTTATATCGGCTTTGAATCAGATTCGCAAAATTTTTTGTACACGTTGCATTACGTCTTGCACGAGCTGAAATGGTCGATACCTTACTATAAGCACGTGATAACGCCGTTGCCGTTCGCCGAAATTGCACAGCGTCCCGACCGAGATATTTTGCTGTCGATTCGTCAATCGCTGGCGCATTTGGAAATTAACGGACCGAACACGATAATTGCCGGCTTGCCCGATGGGCGTATGATAACTTGTTGCGACTCGAAAAAATTGCGTCCGGTGGTCGTTGGCGGCGATGATACTACGATTGCAATTTCTTCCGAAGTCTGCGGCATAAACGAGATTTTGCCCGATAGGAACATGGAGCGCGACATTTATCCGAACGAGCGCGAAGTTGTCGTGATTGATAACGATCTGGGGGTGACGAGATGGAAGCAGTGAAAGTTCAAGACTTGGCAGTCAACGA
>CAMZDU010000159.1 GCA_947305445.1 uncultured Selenomonadales bacterium | reverse complement strand
TAACTCAGCAGGTCGTGCAGGGAAATATGTTGCCGTGCGTCACGCTAGACCCCGCGCTGGAAAATCGGATTGTCGGCAGTATTCAGCGCACCGACCACGGCTCCTATGTCAGCCTCGACCCCGATTCGATGCGCCGCATGATAAATTCGCTAACCAACGAGATAGACAAGCTTGCCAACCAAGGTTATCCGGCCGTCGTGTTGACAAGTCCGGCCGTGCGTCTCTACTTCCGCAAACTCGTCGAACGCTCGGTTCAAGGTCTGGTCATCGTCTCGCATGCGGAGATTGATCAATCCGTCGAGATTCAAATCCTCGGCGTCGTAAGAATTTAAAATGAATGCCGGCCGATTTGTCTATGACAAATGATAATCGGAAGCCCCTTCTCGGCAGGAGGGACTTTTTTTGGACGTTGCGACAAACACAAATAATTATAAATCAAACGGCAATTCATTTGACGTTAGGTTGTACAGGAGGTTTTTGTTTTGGTTATCATAATGAATCCGGAGGCAACTTCGCAAAACATCAACGAGGTTATCAAAGCGATAAACAGCGTCGGCCTTGAGGCAAAAGTTATGGAGGGCGCACAACAAAAAATCGTCGGCGTTATCGGCGACAAAACCAAGCTGGCGAGCGTGGCGATTGACGCCTTGCCCGGCGTGGAAAGCTCCGTTGCAATTTCCAAAAGCTACAAACTGGCAAGCCGTGAGTTTCATCCGCAGTCGAGCGTTATCGACGTCGGCGGCGTGAAAATCGGCGGCGGCGTTCCGATTGTAATGGCCGGTCCTTGCGCAGTCGAAAGTCGCGAACAACTTCTCAATGCCGCTCAAATCGTCAAAGACGGCGGCGCACAATTTCTGCGCGGCGGCGCGTACAAGCCGAGAACATCGCCCTATTCGTTCCAAGGTCTGGAAGTTGTAGGCTTGAAATATTTGGCTGAGGCGCGTGAAGTTACCGGCCTGAAAATCGTCACGGAAGTCACCACGGTCGAAGGCATTGCTCCCGTCGCCGAATTTGCCGACATGTTGCAAATCGGCGCACGCAACATGCAAAACTTCGGTCTGCTGAAAGAGATCGGCAAATGTAATCGTCCCGTCCTGCTAAAGCGTGGATTGGCGGCGACAATAGACGAGTGGTTAAACGCGGCCGAATACATCATGAACGCGGGCAATCCCGACGTCGTGTTGTGCGAGCGCGGAATTCGCACGTATGAAACTTACACGCGCAACACTCTGGACTTGTCGGCGATTGCGGCGATCAAGCACCTGTCGCACCTGCCGATAATCGTCGACCCCAGTCACGGCACCGGAAAATGGCGCATGGTCAAGCCGATGTCGTTCGCGGCAATCGCGGCGGGCGCAGACGGTTTAATGATGGAAGTGCACCCGAATCCCGCACGGGCACTGTCGGACGGCCCGCAGTCGCTCACGCCTGAACATTATTACACGGTCATGAACGGCGTAAAAAAAATGTCGGCCTTCATGCGCGACGAAAATTTAATCTCAATCGACGAAGCATAATTCATGGACACAATCGAACCTCAACAAACAGCGGCGCGAACAATTCTGACGTCGCGCCGCTGTTGTTGATTGCTCTGTGCAAAATTTCAACCTTCCCACTTCTCGTGCCGATAACGAGCGGCATTGCAATTTCGTTTACGGGCTTTGTGCTGCTCATGTTCACGCAGAGTGTGCCGCTTTTGTACGCGGGCTTTTTCTTGGTCGGTCTCGGCAGTGCAAATATCGTGCCGATTTTTTCTCGCTCCTGGGCAAAAAAAATCATGCCTGTAAACATGACGGTGTTCGCCGTCAGCACGTTGGCACATATGGGAATTTTAATGGAGCCGGCGTTTATCGGCTTCGGCGCGGAAAGTCGGGATTACTTGCCTTGTTGCAAGGCTTCATCGCGACTTATGTTTACAAAAAAATTTTTTGAGCGGAGGGAATTATTTTGCGCTTGAGGAGAAAGCCTCACATTGATGAAAAACTTCAGCAATTTACCGACTTCGTGACGGGCGGCGATATTCAACCGATAATCAAAGCTCCCGACCGTGAACTGTTTGTCGAACTCGGCACGGGCAAGGGCGATTTCATCACGCAGATTGCCGAACGCAATCCGCAGATAAATTTCATCGGCCTTGAACTCGAAGCGACGTGCGTTTTGGCGGCGGCTCGAAAAGTTCGCGACAAGAACTTGAGCAACGTCCGATTGATTGTCTTCGACATAAACAACATCACCGAACTTTTCGCCGAACATGAAGTCGACAGGCTTTACATAAATTTTTGCGACCCGTGGCCGAAAAAACGTCACGCCAAACGTCGACTGACTCACGCGAGATTTTTGGAAATGTATCGGACGATTCTAAAGCCCAGCGGAAAAATTTTCTTCAAGACTGATAATCGCGCCCTGTTTGATTTTTCGCTGGAGCAATTCGCGGCGGCGGGACTTGACGTGCGCGACGTGACGAACGACTTGCATGCCGACGAACCGCCCGACAACATTCGCACCGAGTACGAAAACAAATTCAGCGCGGCGGGCGTCCCGATTAATTTTTGTGTTGTCAGCTTTCAGGAGAACTAATGGAAAAAATTTTAACACTCGGCATTGAAACGAGTTGCGACGAAACGGCGGCGGCAGTCCTGCGCGGTGGGCGCGAGCTACTGTCAAACATTATCTCTACGCAAATTCCGCTCCACCAAAAATTTGGCGGCGTCGTGCCCGAAATCGCATCGCGCAAACACATCGTCAACATCATGCCGGTTATCGACGAGGCGTTGATTAAAGCGGGCGTCGAATTGCGCGAAATAAATCAAATTGCCGTGACCAAAGGCCCCGGACTGGCCGGCGCATTGCTCGTCGGCTTGAGTGCGGCCAAGTCGCTGGCTTACGCGCTGAACGTGCCGCTAATCGGCGTCAATCATCTGGAAGGACACATTTTCGCGAACTTCCTGAGCACGCCCGAATTGAAGCCGCCGTTCCTGTCACTGGTCGTGTCGGGCGGACACACCGCGCTTATAAAAATGCTCGACTACAATCGCTTTGAATTGCTCGGCCAATCTCGTGACGACGCGGCGGGCGAGGCCTTCGACAAAATTGCGCGGGTCATGGGTTTGCCCTATCCCGGCGGCCCGGAAATTGACAAGCTTGCCAAAAGCGGCGACTCAACGGCGATAACTTTTCCGCATCCGAAGGTCACGGGCTACGACTTCAGCTTCAGCGGGCTCAAGTCTGCCGTGTTAAATTTTTTGAACAGTGCGCAAATGAAAGGCGAGGCGATTAACTCCGCTGATGTGGCGGCGAGTTTCCAAAAGACCGTCGTCGATACGTTGGCTGAAAAAACTTTGGCGGCGGCTGAAGAATTCGCGCTTGATAAAATTGTTTTGGCGGGCGGCGTCGCGGCTAACTCGTCGCTCGAAAAAACATTGCGCGAGGCGTGCGCTCGACGCGGGCTGAAATTTTTTTACCCGTCAAAAATTCTCTGCACCGACAACGCCGCAATGATTGCCTGCCGCGGCTACTATCAGTCGCTTGAAAAAATTTTTGCCGACTCTACGCTTAATGCCGTGCCGAATCTCGGACTGTAAGGAGTGATTCTCATGAAAAAAATTTTTCCGCTGTTAATAGTCTTCGTTTTTACGGTAACATTTTTCTCCGTCGTGCACGCAACGGAATATCAACTTGAGCAAGTCGTTGTTATCAGTCGTCATAACTTGCGCAATTCACTCAAGGCGGGTGATGACAGAGGACTTTTGACACTGCGCGGCGGCGAAATAGAAACACTCATGGGACAATATTTTGAGGCACAACTAAGGGAACAAGGTCTCTTCCCGAAAAATGCTCAACCTTCCGTCGGCGAGGTTCGTTTCTACGCCAATTCTTATCAGCGCACAATCGCGACGGCAAAATATTTTTCAGCGGGCGCATTCCCTATCGCGAACATTCCGATTGAATATCATCGCGCTTTGGGACAAAAGGATCGCGTGTTTTTATCGCCGGCAGATCCTGCGTTCAAAAAGTTGCTTGCCTCTGAAGTCGATTGGAAAAAATTACTTAACAGCTTGAGCAAAGAAATTGCAACCGTCGAACGTCTCAGCGGCGAAAAATTAAATCCCAACGATTTTTATCAGATGAAACTGGGTAGCGAGGCAGCTGAATGGAAAGCCCAAGGCTCCGCGAAAACGATTAATCTTGCCGCCGACGCCATACTTAAGATCGGAAGAGCAC